>JBEKOZ010000001.1:0-27639 GCA_049521275.1 Bryobacteraceae bacterium
TTGGGAAGCGGATCGCGGTGATCGACCTGACGACGGGAGAGGATCCGGCGCAGAAAATCGTGCTCATTAATCCGGAGATCGTGGCGCGCGAGGGGTCGCAAACTGGCGAAGAGGGCTGCCTGAGCATTCCGACGTTTCGCGAGCCGGTGACGCGGGCGCAGAAAGTGACGGTGCGCGCCAAGGACGCTTCGGGGAAAGAATTCGAAATGACCGGCGAGGACCTGCTGGCCCGCGCGTTCCAGCACGAGACGGATCATCTGAACGGGACGCTGTATATCAGCCATGTGAGTCCGCTGAAACGCGATCTGATCCGGCGGAAGATTCGCAAATTGCAAAAAGCCGGCGAGTGGGGATGAGGAAGGCGCCAGTTGCATGAGACTGGTTTATTTGGGCACTCCTCTTTTTGCGGTTCCTTCACTAGAGGCGATTGTTGCGGCTGGGCATGAGGTCTTGGCGGTTTTTACGCAGCCGGATCGGCCTAAGGGGCGTGGGCAAAAGGACGCGATGTCGCCGGTGAAGGACGCGGCGGTGCGGTTGGGGTTGACGGTGTATCAACCGGAGCGGGTCAGGCGGCCGGAGGTGGTCGAGCAACTGCGCGCGATTGCGCCCGAGGCGATGGTGGTCGTGGGTTACGGACAGATCATTCCGCAAGCGATTCTGGATATTCCTCCGCGGGGGATTATCAATGTGCACGCGTCGCTGCTGCCGAAGTATCGGGGCGCGGCGCCGATTCAGTGGGCCATCGCGCGGGGCGAGAAGACGACTGGCGTGACGACGATGAGGATCGATGCGGGGCTGGACACGGGCGCGATGCTGCTGAAGTGGGAGACGGCGATCGGCGGGGAAGAGACGGCGGTCGAGCTGGGCGCAAGGCTGGCTGTGGCGGGCGCGGAGCTACTGGTGCGGACGCTCGCGGAGCTGTCGGCGATCGTGCCCGAGGCTCAGGATGACCGGCAGGCGACGCTGGCTCCGATATTGAAGCGGGAGGACGGGCACCTCGATTGGAGCTTGACTCCAGACGAGATTTTGAATCGTGCGCGGGGTTTTCAGCCGTGGCCGGGCGCGTATGGCTTTCTGCGCGGGCAGCGGTTTCACGTTTGGCGCGGCGCGATCGCGGAGCGGGAGCTGGCGCCTGGGGTGCTCGCCGTCGAGGGCAAGCGATTGTTCGCGGGATGCGGTTCGGGGGCGATTGAGTTGCTGGAAGTTCAGCTGGAGGGCAAGAAGCGGATGGCGGCAGCGGCATTTTTGAACGGATTTCCCATGGTAGCCGGCGAGGTCTTAGCATGAGCTTGCCGCTCGGGTTTCGCTACTCCGCGACGTTTGCAGGGATTCGCAAGTTTGTCAAGGACGACCTGGCATTGATCGTGTCGGACACGCGGGCGACGGCCGCGGCGGTGTTCACGCAGAACCGGGTGGTGGCGGGTCCGGTCGTGGTCGCGCGAAAAAATGTTCGCGCGGCGCGAGGACGCATGCGCGGGATTCTGGTCAACGCGGGCAATGCGAATTGCGCGACGAAGTCGAGCGAGCGGGTCGCGGCCGAGACGTCGCGTGCGGCGGCAAAGTTGATTGGCGCGAAGGCGGAAGAAGTGCTTCCGGCATCGACCGGGGTGATCGGCGTGGAACTGGACGCGCGGCTCATTCTGGACGCGCTGCCGAAGCTGGTGGACGGGCTGAGCCCGGATCGATTCCACGACGCGGCGAGCGCGATTCTGACGACGGACCTGGTGATGAAGACGGCGTTCGCCCAGGTGCAGGGCGCGCGCATCGCCGGGATGACGAAAGGGTCCGGCATGATTCATCCGCGCATGGCGACGACGCTGGCGTTTGTGACGACCGACGCGGTGATGGCTCCGGACGCGCTCCGGACCGCGCTGAAACGCGCGTGCGGGAAAACGTTTAATCGAATCTCAGTGGACGGAGACACGTCGACCAACGACACTTTGGCGGTGCTGGCGAATGGAGCGTCGGGGGTCCGTCCGCGGGTGACTGCGTTTGAGGCGGCGCTGACGGAAGTGCTGGAATCGCTGGCGCGGCAGATTGTGAAAGACGGCGAGGGTGCGAAAAAACTGGTGACGATCGACGTCGAAGGCGCGACCAGCGAGCGGGCGGCGGAGAAAATCGCGCGCGCGATTGCGAATTCGCCGCTGGTGAAGACGGCGATCGCGGGGTCCGACCCGAACTGGGGCCGAATCCTTTCGGCGGCCGGAAATGCGGGGATTGCGTTCGATCCGGGACGGGTCGACATCGACTTTCAGGGAGTCGCGGTGTGCCGGGGAGGGTTGGGGGCGGATTTTTCGGAAGATGAGTTGAAGGCGAAGCTGGACCAGCCGGAGTGCTCGGTGAGGTTCACGATTCGCGGCCGGGGGCGGGGGCGGGCGCGATTCTGGACTTGCGATTTTACCGAAGAGTACATCAGGATCAACGCGAGTTACCGGACCTGATATGGGCGTCGCTCTTTTGCTGCTGGGAATGCTGGCGTTCGAGGACCCTGCGAAGGATGTGATCGACTTTTTCCGGTCGGTGGCGGCGACGCTGGCCGATGCGGGCCGGGACGTCAACACGAGGGAACGCGGGCGGGCTCGGGATGCGGCGGAGTTTCTGGAGCATTTCGACAAGGCGATGCCTGGCTATGCGGAGTTCAGCGGGCAGATCCAGGCCATGGTGGGCGCGGGCGATGTTTCGACGACGATCGATTTCATCAATACCGAGGGGGACGGTCAAAAAAGGACGCTGGATCTCGACTGGCTGCTGCTGTGCGAGGGCGAGGGGCCGAAGAGGGCGGTGATCAAATGTACGATCGAGAAGCGCGGGCGAAAATGGAAGATCACTTCGATTGCGCCGATTGATTTTTTCAAGCGGGAATAGTTTAGCTTCCGGTGGTGCGGATGAAAGGACTTGAACCTTCACTCCCTTTCGAGTGTCCGATCGTCCCGTTAGCTTTCGAATCGTGCCACCGTCACGGCTCCTTGTAATTGCTGAGAAGAGAAACGAGATATCGCTGCGCCGCATTTTCCTTTCGGATCGATTTCCAGTCGCTGAAGGCGCTCTTGCATTGGTTCACCTTGGCCGCTGCCTTGACTCTATCCCACTTGGTGGCGTTGCTATAATCCGCAAGGTGACGCTGTTCCTGAAGCTCTCTGAATGCCCTGGCAACTGATTTCAACTTTATTGCAACTTGGGGAGGTACGGAAGAAGGATAAGATGCGTTCTCTGCGGCTGCGGACGCCTTCTGCATGGTTTTGTGCTCGAAGGCACGCGCAAGGTAATCACGCACACTCTGGCAGTTCCAATTGGCGGATGCTTCTTGTATCAAAAGGTGAAAGAGCGCGTAGTAGGCGGTGGACACGGCTCGCCTGAGGCTCGCTTGCTTCGGGTTCTTGGTTTCCTTACTGAGAAGGAGAAACGCTTGGTCTAGCAGGTCTTCTGCGAAAGCCATGGATTACATCCACCCCGGATTGCGGAAATGGGAATAATCAGAAGTGAAATTAAAGTAGGGCTGGACTCCCCACCGATTGTAGGGCTGAAGTTGATCGAAGAGCGTCGTCGCCACTCGCCCGGTAACATCCGCGAATCGCGATTCGTGAACGGCGTAGGGCGTGAGCAGGATTCCGAAAAAGATCGATGGCTCGCCGTTCGCATTCGATCCAATCGTGAAGCGCACGTTGCGCACTTCCCGTGCGTCGAGCATTTTTTTCGCTTCGACAACGGCCTCTTCGAGTTGCGCTTGATGTATGAAACCGGTGGGAGTAGGCACAATTCAATTATCGCTCGGGGACTGGTATCCTGGCGCGGAATGCGCGACGTCCTAATTTTCGTCTTTGTGATTGCGAGGTACGCGCTTGGATGAATGCTCCACAGGTAAACAAGCGTGCTCGTAAAGTCAGATTCAGATAAGGAAGAATCATCCGTGTTTGATGGCCGGTCAGAAATGACGGGGTTTTCTTTTTTTGGTGGCCTCGGTCGGGGTCGAACCGACACGCCCTTGCGAGCATGAGAACCTAAATCTCACGTGTATGCCAATTTCACCACGAGGCCAAACTCGTGACCGTGTACACTCAATTCTCACCTGATCTGCAAGCTATGATATCAAAGAGGGGCGAAGAAAAAACTAAATCTGGCGCGTCTGCCAGTTTCGCCACATCCGCAGTTGTTCTGATTATAACGGATCATCTGATCCGCACCGCATTCGCTAACGCGCGTAAGCTGCGACTCTGCGGAGGTTCTCGATGCGTGCCGGGACGATCAGGCGGGGGGTGGCGCGGCCGCAGCCGCAGGGCGCGGTTTCGAGCACTTCGCCTGGGCGCGGAGCCAGATCGCGGGCTTCGATGTGCAAGCCATCGTGAGCCTCGCACTCGGCAGCGAGGAGGGCGCACGACTCGTCGATTCTCTGCTCGAAAACCGGCACACGGAAGGCCCGCCAGAGAAGCTCCCGGTCTTCCTCAGAGAGGCTCGGCTCGCTGGGGCGCACCAGGGCAATAATCGCGTTGCGTAGCGACGGGATCGGGGAGCCGCGCAGGGCGTTCAACTGCGCGGGCGCGGCGGCGATGGCGGCGGGAGCAAATTCTTGGGCATCCGCGCACCATCCCTTTTCAAAGACGCGGGTGTTGCCCGACGAACGGAAGCCGCCCAGCAGGATCGCGGTCAACGGCGCGGGAGGGATCGGATAGACCAGGACTGGTTTCTTCCGCCAGGGAGTTCTGACTTGCACGTATAAATTGTTGTCCTAACGCGCCAGAATTCTCAGGAGATTTTCACCGAAAATCGATCTTGCGTCCTGTTCGGCCACATTCAATTCATAGAGCACACGGGCTTGCTCGTCGAAAATCTGATGATGCCAGCCGCGCGGGAAGAAGGACGAGTCGGTTCCGAACAACAGGCGCTTCGGTCCCACCACTTCGAGGGCGCGGCGGAAGACCTGGCGAAGATCGAGGTGCTCATATTTCATCCATTGGTTGGAGCTGGAGGTGTCGAGGTAGACGTTTGGGCAGAGGTCGGCGAGCATCAGGGCTTCGCGAAAGTAGCCCGCGCCGAAGTGGGGAATCACGATGGGCACCGATGGATAACGCATGGCCACGGCGTGCAGATCGATCGGATTCGAAAAGCGCATATCGAAGTGCGATTCGAGACCGAGCTTCTTCCGGACGCCGACGCTGAGCACGCCGCAGTGGACGAACATCGCCTTGCGATCGGCTTGGGCCCAGTCGAACACCCGCAAGGCTTCGTCGGATTGAACAGAATAGCGATGCATCGCGGGGAACAGACACGCGGCGTCGACGCGGGCCGGTTGCCACTTAGCAGGATTGACCATCGCGTAGGCGAAGAATCGATCGGGGAAGGCGGCGACTGCTTCGATCACCGACTCCTCGTCGCCGGGGGCGCTCGCGATCAGGGCTGCGTGGGCGACGCCCTGGCGGTCCATCTCGTGAGCCCAGATGTTGGCCAGGTCCTCGGGGCGCTCCGGCGGCAATTGCCAGTGCAGGGATTCGAAGGTCAAGCCGGGTTTTTGGGCGGCGAGTAGCTCAAAGAATCGATGCGAGAAAAAGTGAATATGCGCGTCGGCGACGGCAATGGGCGAGCCCCAGGGCGATGGCCGCGCGGTCATTCAACAGCGTCCTGCGCGCGCGGAAACTGCGTCAAGCCCGTGGATAAGGCCAGCTGCGTCAGGCCCGCCACGTTATTGACGCCAAGTTTCTTCATCATGGTCTTGCGGTAACTGCGGATGGTCTGCTCCCGCAGGTCGAGCATGACCGCGATTTCCTTGCTGGTCTTCCCATCGGCCACCATGCGCAAGACCTGCAATTCGCGCGGCGAAAGATGGTCGAGCGCGGCCGCGGCGGGCTTCGATTCCAGGTCGCCTTTCTGGATGCGCGACAGCAGGCGATCGGAAACTTGCGGGCTGAGATAGGATCCTCCGCGCGCGACGATGCGCAGAGCGTCGAGAAGATCGGTGTCGGAGGCTCGCTTCAGGATGAAGGCGCGAGCGCCGGCGCGGACGGCGCTGACTACCGAATGCTCGTCGTCGTACATGGAGAGGATCACCACGCGGCATTCGGGATGGTGGCGAAGAATTTCGGCGGTGGTTTCGACACCGTTCAGGCCGGGCAGGCCGATGTCCATCAGAACCATATCGGGGTTGTGGTTTTTCACGAACTGCACGGCGTCGGTGCCTGTTTCCGCTTCTCCCACCACGCGAAAGTCTTCCGCACGGCCGAGAATCGCCTTAATACCGTCGCGCATGATTTTGTGATCATCCACGAGGAGGACGCTAATGCGCATATCGCAATTAAGTTTACTCTTTATGAACCGGCCGGCGTGAATGGAGACGGCGCGAGCTGCTGGCTCAAGCGGCGGACCTGGTCCATCGCATCCTCAAGGGTGCCGAGGATTTCGTTCACTTGCGCCGCTGTTTCCGGATGATCCATGCGGAGGATTTGCAGTTGCAGACCGACGCCGGCGAGCAGAGGAGCGACGTCGTCGTGCAGGACCGCGCCCGCGCGCCGCAGGGGATCGTCTTTCGTTCTCGGCTTCATGGTAAAGATCGCTCCCTGTGGTCGCGGCTCGGTAAAGAGCCCGGTTATTTTTTCTTGCGCGCGACGGCTTTCCGCGCGGCTTCCGCCACATTGGCGGCGCGGAATCCGTACTTATCGAGAAGCTCGTCGGGCGATCCGGATTCGGCGTAGGTATTATGGATGCCGAGAAATTCCATGATCGCGGGGTGCGTCTCGGCCACAACCTGCGCGACCCGGACGCCGAGCCCGCAATCGATCAGGTGCTCCTCGGCGACGACGATGGCTCCGGTTTCCCGGGCCGCTTTCGCGATCGCGTCCCGGTCCAGCGGCTTGACGGTGTGGAAGTCCAGCACGCGCGCCGAGATGCCTTCGGCTTCGAGCGTTTCCGAAGCGCGAATCGATTCGGCGACCAGCAGGCCGGTGGCGATCAGAGTGACGTCGGTTCCTTCCACCAACTCGACCGCTTTGCCGATCTCGAAGGCTTGGTCGGGTGAGTAAATCGCCGGGCACTTCGCTCGGCCGGCGCGGATGAACAGAGGTCCGAAGTGTTCGGCCGCGGCGTGAACCAGCTTCCTCATCGACACATCGTCGGCCGGGCTGAGAACGACAAAGCCGGCCAGCGAACAGGCCAGGCTCAGATCCTCAATGCTCATCTGCGAAGGGCCGTCTTCGCCGATCGAGATGCCGCTGTGCGTGCCGACCACCTTCAGATTCACGTTGGGAAACGCGGCGGTGACGCGCAGCTGTTCGAATCCTTTATTAATGGCGAAGACCGAGAAGCTGGAGACGAACGGGATTTTTCCCGACGACGCGAAACCCGCTCCAATGGCCACCATGTTCGCTTCGGCGATGCCGCATTCGAAGAAACGGTCCGGAAAATTCTTGCCGAATTCGGCCGTGTAAGTGGATTTCGAGAGGTCGGCGTCCAGCACCACGACGTTGGGATTGGCCCCCCCCAACTCGACCAGGGCTTTGCCGAAGGATTCGCGCGTCGCCGGTCCCGGCTTGAGTTCGTACTTGGTTTTTGCCGGCATTATGCAAGCTCCTTCAGCGCCAGCGCGCATTCTTCTTTAGTGGGCGCGGTGCCGTGAAATTTCGGATTATTTTCCATGAACGACACGCCCTTGCCTTTGATGGTTTCGGCGATAATGCAGGTCGGCCTGTTCTTGGTCGCCTCCGCTTCCGCGAAAGCTTTTTTCAGCTCCTCAATGTCGTTGCCGTCGATATCGATGATATGCCAGCCGAAGCTGCGCCACTTGTCGGGGAGCGGATCGAGCGCCATGATATCGGCCACGAACCCGTCGAGCTGGATCTTATTGTGATCGACAATCGCCACGATGTTGTCCACATGATGGAATCCGCCGAACATCGCCGCTTCCCAAATCTGTCCTTCCTGAATTTCGCCGTCACCCAGGACGACGTAGACGCGCGCCGGGCTCTGGTCGAGCTTCGCGGCCAGCGCCATGCCGAGACCGAGCGACAAACCTTCGCCCAAAGATCCCGTGGAGGCTTCGAGCGCGGGGATGAACCGCACGTCGGGATGGCCCTGGTAAATCGAGCCGAGCTTGCGCAGCGTGTTCAGTTGATCCTTGGGGCAGTATCCGCACTCTGCCATCACCGCGTAGAGAATCGGGCAGCAATGGCCTTTCGAAAGGATGAAGCGGTCGCGATCTTTCCACTTCGGGTTTGCCGGATCGTGGTTCATCACGTCCATAAAAAGCGTGACCACGATTTCGGCGGCAGAGAGCGATCCGCCGGGATGGCCGGACTTCGCTTCGGTGATCATCTGGATCACTTCGCGCCGCATCTGCTTGGTGATGGCCGCAAGTTCGGCCGGATTACTGGTCTTTTGCATCACTTTCTTCATGGTACATCACGGTACACTGATGCGAATGCGCGCGGCCAAGTTTATCGACCAGTTAGCGGAAACGAAAGGACAGTTCGGGGCCGGCGCAGCCGCGCGCACGGCCGGGCTGCTCGAGAAGCTCCAGCGAACACGATTGCGCGAACCGTCCGACCTGATCCGACTGCATGAGGTGGCGCTGTTCCTGCGTGCTTATCCGCAGAGCGCGCGCGTGATGCGGCTGGCCGACGAGATTCTGTTCTCGTTCGCGGACCGGCTGCCCGCCGATCATGAGCCGTTCGCCGATCCCGATATTTCAGGCATCGCCGGCACGGTGATTTCCACCAACTTCAGTTTTGAATTTGCCCGCAGTCTGCTGGCGCGTCACGCGAGCGACGTCTCGATTGACTGGGAAAACTTCGAGCACCCGGAACGGCTCGCGCCTGTACTGAGAAGGCTGATCCCGGAGTCGCGCGACGATTGGGCAGTCGAGGCGTATCCGGACTGGCGCGGCTGGTTTGAAAGAGGGCGCGGCAGCGTACGCTGGCTGCTGGACCACATGACGCCCGAAATATATGACCTGATCGAGATCCCTTTGCGATGGGAGCCGGGCACGGCGTCGCGGTCCCATCTACGCATCGCACGGAGCAAGATTTTTTATCACGATGGTCCGTTCCTGAAGCGCGAGCCGAATCTCCTCGCGAAGACGTTCGCTGCGCCGGCGGAGCCCAGGGAGATTCTAGGGGCTGCCTCGGCGTGCAAAATCGTGGACGTGATTGTCGATGCCTCGGCGGTGCGGTATCGCGAATTGTACGGCTTTCTCCACCCCGATCTTGCGCGGATCGAGTACTCGGACCTGGGGCGGGGAGTGGACCTGTTTCTTTTTGGTCCGGCGCTGGAGCAACAGTTGCCGGTGCGCGATTATTTGTGCGGGATGTTTTTCAAGAACGGCGTGCCGGCCGGTTATGTGGAGGGGCTGATTCGCGACGCCAACATGGAGGTCGGCTTCAATCTTTATTACACCTTCCGGGACGGCGAGACCGCGTGGCTGTACGCGATGCTGCTGAAAGTTCTCCACGAGCGCAGCGGCGTCAAGAGTTTTTCGGTGGACCCTTATCAGATAGGGCACGAGAACGAAGAGGCGATCGAATCGGGAGCGTTCTGGTTCTACCGGAAGCTGGGATTCGCGCCGGAGTCGGAGGAGATCTGGCGGCTGCTGGCGCGTGAAGAACGAAGGATCGCCGCGCAGCCGGGCTATCGGACGCCGGCGGCGACGCTGCGCAAGCTCGCCGCATCGCGCCTTGTTTGGGCTGCACTATAGTTGACAAGTTGAGCTGCCAAACCAGTGGGCAGTCGACGGCACAAGCCCCATGCGTCAGCTTGGGGTTGTTTCGGTGAGTTATGTAGCCCCAAGCTGACGCATGGGGCTGGAAATGCGGCCAGTAAAGGAAACAAGTTTCGGCCTACTTCAGCTTGACGTGCACGGCTCCTTGCGCCACGATTTCTTTAGTGTCGCTATTAAAATCGGCGCTGTCCGCTTGCAATTGCATGGAATCCGTCTCAATTGTGACGTTGCCAGCGTAGTGCGTCACGGACCCGTTTGTGTCAATTCGCTCTGCGCTCGCAGTTACGTCGCCAGGGCGAAGGGGTTTTTGCGCCAACGCTAGGGCCGCGATGGTTAGTACCAAGCATAGTCGTTTCATGGTCCATCTCGCCGCCATCGTATCGCATCTGTGATACGCTCGAAAATTCTATGCCCGCCTCCGAATCCTCGTCATTCCACATCTCCAACGGCGTCAAATGGACTATCTGCGTGGTCGCCGCGATTGGTTTTCTCTTCGACATTTACTCGGTGCTGGTGGGTCCGCTGATCTTGCGCCCCGCGATGCTCGATTTCGGGTTGCAGCCCGGTACGCCCGCTTACGTCAATTGGGCGGGGTACCTGTTCTGGATTCCGCCGTTGTGCGGGGGCTTCTTCGGGCTCATCGGCGGATATCTTACCGACCTGTTCGGACGCCGCCGCATCCTGGTCTGGAGCATCCTGGTTTACTCCGTCGCCGCCGTTGCCGCGGGATACTCGGCGTCGCTGCCGGCTCTGTTGTTCTGGCGCACTATGAGGGTCATCGGCGTGTGCGTCGAGTTCGTCGCCGCGGTCGCGTGGCTTGCCGAATTGTTCCCGGAGCCGAAGACGCGCGAAGCCGTGCTCGGGTGGACGCAGGCCTTTTCGTCGCTGGGCGGCATTGCGGTATCCGGGGCGAATTATCTGGCGAATCACTACGCGCTTTCCTTGCCGCAGATTTATGGCGGTCACGCCGCGTGGCGATACACGCTCATTTCCGCCATCCTTCCCGCGATTCCGCTGATCATCATCCGGCCGTTCCTGCCCGAATCGCCGGAGTGGCAGCGGCAGCGCGAATCGGGAACCTTGAAACGCCCCAGCATCCTGGAACTGTTCGCGCCCGCCTACCGGAAAACCACCGTGGTCACCGCGCTGCTGTTCGCCTGCGCCTACGGAGCGGCATTTGGCGCAATCCAGCAGGCTCCGCAAATCACTCCGGGATTGCAGGAAGTGCAGCAGGCGGCGGCGAAGGCTCCGCCGAAGGAACGGCCGCAGGTGGTGGGGAAAATCGTCGCGACCGTGCAGGGCGCGCAGGAATACGGCGGATTGGCCGGACGAATCGCGCTGGCCGGGCTCGCGCTGATCATCGTCAGCCGGCGCGCGCTGCTGCGCGTGTTTCTGCTCCCGGGACTGTTCATCGTTCCTTATGTGTTTTACGGACCCGCGACCCATAGCCTCGAATTATTCAAATACGGCATGTTTTTCGCGGGATTCTGCACCGTTTCGCAATTGAGCTTCTGGGGCAATTATTTGCCGCGCGTTTATCCAGTACACTTGCGGGGGACGGGAGAAGGATTTGCGGCGAACGTGGGAGGCCGGATGCTAGGCACCTCGGCGGCCTATGTGACGACGCATTTGCAAGGGTCGATGCCGGGCGGCGCGCCCGCCGCGAAGCTGGCCTACGCGGCAGCAGCGGTGGCCCTGGCGATTTATTTGCTCGGAAACGTGCTAACGTTTTTCCTGCCGGAGCCGCCGGCGAAACTACCAGAATGAGGATGACATGCTTGTAGAAGATACGATCTCGTGCCTGAACGGCCTGATCGAAACCTGTAGGAACGGCCAGTTGGGCTATGCGGAAGCGGCTCGACTGGTGGATGACACGCGGCTGCAAACCATTTTCGAAGGATACTCGAAGGAGCGCGCGGGCTTCGTCAAGGCGCTACAGGCGGAAGTCGAGAAGCTGGGCGGGAAGCCGGCGGAATCCGGCAGTCTGGGCGCGGCGCTGCATCGCGGCTGGATGGAATTGAAAGCGGCCGCGACGCTCGGCTCTGGAGGGGCGATTCTCGCGGCTTGCGAGACCGGAGAGGATTCCGCGTGGACCCACTACAAGGAAGCCACCGACTCGGGTATTTCGGGCGCCAGCCGCGCGCTGGTCGACAAGCAATGGGAGAAAGTGAAGGAAGCCATCGCTCACTTGCAGCATTTGCAGGGGGAATTGTCGGTGGAGAAGCCGGATTGATTTTATAGGTCGCTCGTCTTGAGGCCGGTCTTTTTCCGAAAGGATCGCCGGCCCGAGCTCGTCGGAATCGCGAAACGAGAATGGATATTCCGCCCACCCATCCTTCTCCAGAATCCGATGCGAGCCGACGGTCCGATCATGCTTCCAACCGATCCGAAGCAGTGCTCCAAAAACTCGCCGTGCCTTCGTCGAAGGCCAGTGGCTCACACGGAAACCGCAAAAACTGCGTCAGCGGCGTTCTCCGGGAGAGTGCCGCGCTGAATACGATCCGCAATGATTTGCCGCGCCGCGTCTTCGGCCTGCCGGATCGCATCCTTTCTTGACGTGCCGTAGAGAAGTATGTTCAATTCCGGGACTTCAGCAATCCAGCGCCCGTCTGCCTCCCGATCAAGCTCGATCGTCAGGTTCATGCCATCAGAATATCATCCGGAGGAGATAGAATCTGTTCATGACGAAAATCCGCTGGGGCATCCTCGGCGTCGCCAAAATCGCCACCGCCAAAGTGATTCCGGCGATGCAGCTTGCGGAGCATGCGGAGGTCGTCGCCATCGCTTCCCGCGACCTCTCGAAAGCCCGCGCCGCGGCCGACCAACTGGGCATTCCACAAGCCTACGGCTCCTACGAGGAACTGCTCCAGGACACGTCCATCGACGCGATTTACAACCCTTTGCCGAATCATCTCCACGTCCCCTGGTCGATCCGCGCGGCCGAGGCTCAAAAGCACGTGCTGTGCGAGAAACCGATCGCTCTTTCGGTGGCCGAGACTCGCGAGTTAATCGCCGCCCGCGACAAAGCCCAAGTGAAAATCGGCGAGGCGTTCATGGCCCGCACGCATCCGCAATGGCTGCGCGCAGCGGAGCTTGTCCGCTCCGGCCGCATCGGCGAACTGCGCGTGGTTTCGGGCTATTTCAGCTATTTCAATCGCGATCCGAAAAACGTCCGCAACATCGCTGACATCGGAGGCGGAGCGATCATGGACATCGGCTGCTACCCGATCACTCTCTCGCGCATGATTTTCGCGGCCGAGCCTTTACGAGCGCGCGCCTTCGTCGATCGCGACCCCGAGTTCAAGACCGACCGGCTCGCCTCTGTCATCCTTGAATATCCGCAGGGCCACGCGAGTTTCACCTGTTCCACGCAGATGGTGCCGTATCAGAAAATGCACATCTTCGGCACCACGGGACATATCGAAATAGAAATCCCGTTCAACGCGCCGCCCGACAAGCCGACGCGCATTTTTCTCAACGGGGAAGTGGAAGAATTACCCGTGTCCGATCAGTACACCATTCAAGGCGAACTGTTCTCGCGCGCCATCCTCGAGGACACGGAGGTTCCCGTGCCGCTCGAGGACGCGCTCAAAAATATGGCCGTGATCGAAGAGATTTTCCGATCAGCCGGTCACGCCCGTACTTGATCCGCCGAGGTGTGGCACCACGAACGGCTTCCGGTAATCGCGCGTGAACAGTTTGTTGGCTTCGTGATCGCCGACCACCGTCATGGTCTTTTCGTCGAAGTGCAGCACGCGCCCCACGCGATAAGAAATGTTCGCCAGGTGCATGCAAATGGTCGACGCGGCGCCTTCCTCGATCTCCGCGTTCAGGTCGCTCCGCTTGCGGCTGCGCACGGCCTCAATGAAGTTGAGGAAATGGTCGCCGCCCTGGCTCGCCGCCGGCCCGGGCGTTTGATCCTGGCCCATCCAGGTCTGATACTTGGTGTAGCCGTCAATCGCCAGGTAACCCTTCGACCCGTAGAACTCGTTGCCGATCGTGTTGGGATCCTTCTTCCCGTTGCGCCCGGCCATCTCGCCGATGCCCGATTCGTGATTGCTGATCCAGTGGCGTACGTCGAACGCCATCAGCTTCTTCTTGCCGGAGACCTCGAACTCCAATGAGGCGTTGATAGTGTTCGGCGTTTCCTGATCGTCGTCGAACATGTACTTGCCGCCCATCGCCGTGATCTTCGTCGGGAACTTCACGCCCAGGCCCCAGCGCGCGATGTCCACTTCGTGAATGCCCTGATTGCCCAGATCGCCGTTGCCGGTGTCCCAGAACCAGTGCCAGTTGTAGTGGAAGCGATTTTTCGTGAATTGGCGCTTCGGCGCGGGACCGGTCCACAGATCGTAGTCGACGCCCGCGGGCACTTCTGAAACCGGCGTTTTGCCGATGGTGTCCCGCCATTTGAAGCACAGCGCGCGAGCCATGTAGACTTCGCCCAGTTCGCCCTCGTTCATCTTCTGAACGGCTTCTTTCAGCGCGACCGACGACCGGCTCTGGCTGCCCATCTGCACGATGCGATCGTATTTGCGCGCCGCGTGCACCATCTGCTGCGCTTCGAATATATTGTGCGAGCAAGGCTTCTCGACGTAAACATCCTTGCCGGCCTGCGCTCCCCAAATGGTCATCAGGGCGTGCCAGTGATTCGGCGAGGCGATCGAGATCGCGTCGATATTCTTGTCTTCGAGAAGCTTGCGGACGTCCGCGTAGGTCTCGGGCTTTTTCTTGCCCTTGCCCTCGATGGCTTTCACATAGCGGTCGAGATGGGATTGATCGGGATCGCACAAAGCCACGAGTTCAACATCCGGGAGCGACGTCCAGGCGTTGACATGGCTCATGCCCCGTCCGCCGCAGCCCACCACGGCCATCCGGACCGTGTTGTTGGCGCTCGCGAGCATGGAAGAGGTCGAGCTGGCGACAGCCGCGGTCGCCATAAGAAAGTGTCGTCGGTTCATGGGGCCTCCTGGCCGGGTTCTGCGTAACACTATATCACCGACGCACCGTCCGCGAATTGCCTGGAAGTGCGCTAAATCCGATCGAACAGCAGTTGCAGTCCGCCTCTGATCGCGTCGACCGTAGGGGGCGGCAGCCTTCCGATCCGCTCCGAGAGATCCGCCTTGTCGACCGCGATCACCTGAGACACATTCACCACGCTGGCTTTCGGCAAATGGGCGTCTCCCCGTTTCAACGCGACGTTCCCCGGCGCCGAAGCGTGTCTCAGATTTGAGGTGATCAGGCATACCACCGTCGTCGAAATCATGCTTTGGTTGAAGAGGTCGCTCTGCACCACTACGCACGGGTGACGGTCGGCCGGAGCGGAGCCCCTGGCGGGACCGAAATCGACCCAGTACACCTCGCCTTGGCGAATTGGGTTCACCAGCTATCCTTGATGGTCGAACGGAATTTTGTTTTCATCCCAGCCACAAGTCGTTGCTCCGCGGCGTCCCTTGGTTCGCCGTACACGTGGTTCAGTTGTTCCACAATTTCCCGGTTGCGGCGCTGACGCAAATAATCCGCCAGGGCGAGAGATACCAGGCGGCTACGGCTTAACCCCAGTCTCCGCGCGGTCCGGTCCGCTTCCTCGAGCAAAGGCGTTGCAATCGAAATGGCGGTCTTCATGGTATGTCCGCTGGGTAATACTTATGGTAAGCGCCTCTATCATACCACCGCGGACGGCACTTCTAAATGATACGATCCAACGTATGAAGCTTCGCACCGCGCTCGCCCTCTTTGTCTTCGCCGCGATCCTGGCCCCCGCCGATACCGCGCAGAAGCCCATCCA
Source organism: Bryobacteraceae bacterium (assembly GCA_049521275.1). Lineage (GTDB taxonomy): Bacteria > Acidobacteriota > Terriglobia > Bryobacterales > Bryobacteraceae > Palsa-187. Next base: position 15,486 of record JBEKOZ010000001.1, read on the forward strand.
GCTTTCTGACATCCTTGCCTGGAAGCGCATTCAATCCCCGGCGCTCTCGAACGATGGCGCATGGTTCGCCTACCGCGTCTCGCCCGCCGAAGGAAACAGCGAGGTCGTCATTCGCAATCTTAAGGACGGCAAGGAGCAGCATTTCCCCATCGGCGAAATCCCTCGCGTCGACCCGCCCGCCGGCGCGCCTCCCGCATTCGTGGCGCCCGTGCGCGACCTCGCCATTTCCGACGACGGCAAATACGCCGCCTTCCTGGCCTATCCCACGGCGAAGGACGCCAAGGCGCTCAAGAAAACGAAAAAGCCCATCGAGAGCCGCGTCGTCGTGGTGGAACTCGCGACCGGCACGAAGACCGAATTCGAGAAGGTGCGCCGCTTCGCATTCTCGGGCGAGCGCGCCACCATGCTTGCCATGCATCGCTTCGCGCCCACGCCTGCGGGACCGCCCGCTGCTCCTCCCGCGCCGAGCGCTCCACCCGCGGGCGACGACAAGCCCACCGGCTCCGATCTTATCCTCTTAGAGTTGGCGACCGGTAACGAAATGAACGTCGGCAACGTCTCCGACTTCGCGTTCGATAAGAAAGGTAACTACCTCGCCTGGATCATCGACGCCCAGGACAAGATCGGCAACGGAGTCGAAGTGCGCGACCTGGCGACAGGCATCGTGACGTCTCTCGACAGCGCGAAAGCTACTTATAAAGGTTTGACGTGGACCGAAAACGGCGACGCCCTGGCCACTGTGCGCGGCGTCGAGGATAAAGCATGGGAAGAGAAACTCTATACCTTGGTCGGTTTCGTCAAAGCCGGCGGCGCATTTCAGAAAGTCGTGTTTGATCCGGCCAAGGACGAGTCATTCCCCAAAGGCATGTCGATCAGCCCCAATCGCAATGCCGCGTGGATGGCCGACCTGTCCGAAGTAACTTTCGGCATCCACGAACTGCGTCCCAAGAAGAAAGGCGCGGACGCCAAGACTGATGACCCGGACGCCAAACCTAAGCCCGACGATACTCCGGATCTTCCCGACATGGTCATCTGGCATTACAAGGATTCACGCCTCCAGCCCATGCAGCAGGTACAGGAGAACATCGATAAGAACTTCAGCTTTCTCTGCGCCTGGCGTCCCGAAGACAAGAAGTTCCTGCGCCTCGCCGACGACGATGTTCGTGTAGTGACGGTCACTCCCGACTCGAAATACGCGATGGGCACCGACGTTCGCAACTTCGAGCTGGAGTCTAACTTGAGCGGCCAGCGCTTTGAGGACATCTACTCCATCGACTTGAAAACCGGCGTCCGCAAGCTAGCCGTGAAGAAGGCTCGCTATCCTATGGGAGCCTCGCCCGATGGCTCGCACATCCTCTATTACGACGATGGTGTTTACTATACCTATGATGCCGCCACCGGTCAGACTTACAACATCACCAAGCAGATTTCCGCGACCTTTTGGGATACCGAAGACGATCACAATGTAGTGAAGCCTCCACACCGGCCGATAGGTTGGGCCAAGGATTCGAGCGCGGTGCTGCTCACCGACGGATGGGATATCTGGAAAGCCCCCGTCCACGGCGGCACAGGCGTGAACCTCACCGGGAATGGCAAGCAGGACAAAATCCGCTACCGCAGCCGCTATCGCCTTGATTCCGACGAAAAAGGAATCGACCTCAGCCAGCCCATTTACGTCAACGCCTATGGCGAGTGGACCAAGAAATCAGGCGTCGCAGTGATTCCGCCGAATCAACCTTTAAGAATGCTGGCCTGGGACGACGCGTCCTATACGACGTTAATCAAGGCTAAGCATGCCGACGTGTATCTCTACACCCACGAAACCGTCAGCGAGTTCCCCGACTATCACATCGCCGTGAACGGCGGAGCCGGCCCGAAGATCACCGACGCCAATCCGCAGCAGAAGGATTTCCTGTGGACCAAAGGCTCGCGCCTGATCGAATATACCAGCGACAAAGGCGACAAGCTCCAAGGTACTCTCTACCTGCCCGCGAACTACGAGCCCGGCAAGAGCTACCCGACTATCACCTATATCTACGAGAAGCTATCGCAAAGCACCAACATGTATCCGCAGCCTGCTTATAACGGCTTCAACATCGCCGCCTATACCAGCAATGGCTACGCGGTCCTGACGCCGGATATCGTATATAGGGTGAACGACCCAGGCATGTCGGCGGTCTGGTGCGTCATACCGGCGGTGAAGGCCGCCATAGCTACCGGTATCGTCGATGCGAAACGGGTCGGCATCCACGGACATTCCTGGGGAGGGTATCAGACGGCATTCTTGATCACCCAGACTCATATCTTCGCCGCGGCCATCGCTGGAGCGCCTTTAACTGACATGATCGCCATGTATAACGCCGTTTATTGGAATAGCGGCTCGGCCAATCAACCGATTTTCGAGAGTAGCCAAGGCCGCTTCACAGGCAGTCCCACAGATAACTTGGAAGCCTACCTCCGCAACTCGCCTGTCTATCACGCTAAGGATGTAACCACCCCGTTGATCATCCTTCATAACGACAAGGATGGCGCCGTCGATTGGACGCAAGGCATCGAATACTTCAACACCCTTCGCCGTATGGGCAAGCCTGTGGTGATGCTCCAGTATAAAGGCGAAAATCATGGCTTGCGAAAACCGGAAAACATGAAGGACTACACCGTCCGCGTGAAAGAATTCTTCGACTACCGGCTAACCGACAAAGAACCGCCCAAGTGGTTAATCGAAGGCGTCCCGTTGCTGAAGATGAAAGACGATATCGAGCAGCGGACCAAGGAGATTACTAAGACTCCGGCGACCACGTCGACGGGAGCTGGTTCGCCGGAGAAGTAGAGTCTTCTCTGCGTCGACCCTATGGCGGAAACTGCGCAAGCCCTGGTCATCCCGATTCCTTCCCAGCACACAGCCGGGCGCTGGAGCCTGCTCAACCGGGTCTTGTTCCGCTTCGCCTTCGTGTACCTGATTTGTTACTGCTGGCCGGGAACGGGGCGGACGAACCTATTGGATGCGATCCCCAACTTCGGCATCGGCGCCCTGAATGAGAACGGTTCGCTGCGTTTGACGTCGCTGCTCGAAGTTCCCTGGCGCGCCCTGTGCCCGTGGGTCGCTGTGCGCATCTTTCACCTCCAGGGCGCGGTAACGAAATACCATCCCACAGGCAGCGGCGACACCACGCTTGACTACATTCTGGTCTTCTGCTTCGCCACTATCGCCGTCTTCGCGACACTGATCTGGTCGGTGCTCGACCGCCGCCGCTCGAATTACCGGACCTTATACGCATGGCTACGGCTTCTCGTCCGTTTCACCCTTGCATTTACGCTGCTCGCGTACGGCTTCGCCAAAGTCTATCCGTTGCAGTTCAGTCCTCCTTTCCTGTGGAAGCTCACGGAGACTTATGGCGAATCCTCGCCCATGGGTATCCTCTGGACCTTTATGGGCGCCTCCGTTGCCTATACCAAGTTTTGCGGGTTGGCCGAAGTTCTGGGCGGAGGGCTGCTCTTGTTTCGCCGGACCGCGACCGTGGGGGCCCTGGTCGCCATGGCCGACATGTCGAACGTGGTCATGCTGAATTTCGCCTACGACGTTCCCGTCAAGCTGTACTCGTCGAACCTGTTGCTGATGTCGCTTTTTCTGCTGATCCCGGACGTATCGGCGCTGACGCGCTTCTTCTTCCTGGACGAGCCTTCCCGGCTCCAGGGCGTGTGGGTGCCAAAGTTCGAGCGCCGCCACTTGCGCACTGCCGCGATTACGTTGCAGGCGGTGGTGATCTGCTCGGTCCTCTATAACAACATCTGGGGAGGCTACACTTATCTCAAATCTAATAGCCGTAAGAACGCGCCTCTTTATGGCATCTGGAACGCCGATAGCTTTACCGGACCGATCGGCTGGCGTCAGCTCACCATCCATATTCCGAGGTTCCTTGTTGTCCGGGACGCGGGCGGCGAGCGGGTGAATTTCAGCTCAACGTACGACGAGTCGAAGCACACTCTCAAACTGAGCTCCCCGCAATCGAAGCAGGAAGGCGAATTCACCTACAGCCAGCCTGACCCTCAGCACCTCACTCTTCGCGGAAACCTGAACGGGAACCCGGTCGTCGCCGACTTTCATCGATTCGACGATTCCCGGCTTCTCCTCACCAGCCGCGGCTTTCATTGGATCAATGAAGATCCATTCAATCGTTAGCTCTGTTCCACTTCGCCAGATAAGCCTCGTCCGCCTGATGGTCAATCTCTTTGAACATTTCTTTTTCCCAGGTCTCGAAACGTTTTTCCTTCAATTTTTCGAGCAGCCGGACTTCGCGATGTTTCACCATCAGCACCGCGAGTTGTGCATCGACCCGCCGGCGGCAATCCGCGTGGGCCGCTTCCAGGCGCTTCTGTTCCACGTTCATGGCGTCGCGGAACGTGGCGAACCGCTCCAGGTCGAAGCCGGTCACCGAAGCCGCGGCCCGCAGCGCTTTTTCCGATTGCGCCTTTTGTGCAATCAGCGCGGCTTCACGAGTATCGAGGGTGCGCAGTTCGGCGTAAAGAGCTTCGAGTTTAACTTCCTCCAGCCGAGCCTCGAGGCGGCGAAAGTCCAGTACCCGGCCGAGGGGGAACGCGAACTTTTTCATGCATTGGACGCGAGCGCGTAGAGTTGTTTCAGCGTCTCAGCCATCGGCGCCGCGACATCGTGGGGCTGGCGCAGGAACTGCATCAGATTCGGCCGCAGACGGATCGCGGAATCGAGCCGCGCATTCGTTCCCGCCGCGTAGGCTCCCAGGTTGATCAGGTCTTCCGATTGCCGATAGTGCGCCAGCGCCTCGCGGATTTTGCGCGCCGCTTCGCGCTGCTCCGGCGTCGCGACTTTATTCGCCAGGCGGCTGACGGAGTTCAGAATATCGATCGCCGGATAGTGCCCCATCGCGCCCAGTTCACGCGACAGAATGATGTGGCCGTCGAGGATCGCCCGCACCGCGTCGCAAATCGGCTCATTGAGATCGTCGCCCTCCACCAACACGGTGAAAAATCCGGTAATCGAGCCTCTCTTGAAGTTTCCCGCGCGTTCGAACACCTTCGGCAACAAACTGAAAACGCTCGGAGTGTAGCCTTTCTGGCTGGGAGGCTCACCCGCAGCCAATCCGATTTCGCGCTGCGCCATCGCCAGGCGCGTGACGGAATCCATCACCAACAAAACACTTTTTCCGCACTCGCGGAAATATTCGGCGACCGCGATGGCCACAAAACCGGCGCGAATGCGCAGAGGCGCGGGCATATCGGAGGTTGCGCACACCACCACGCTGCGCCTCATGCCTTCCTTGCCCAGTTCTTTTTCGATAAACTCGCGAACTTCGCGATTGCGCTCGCCTATCAGCGCGATCACGCTGACATCGGCGGAGTTCTGCCGCGCCATCGCACCTAATAAGGTGCTCTTTCCGACGCCGGAGCCTCCGAAAATTCCGATGCGCTGGCCCTTTCCGAAAGGCAGCAAACTGTCGATGGCGCGAACACCCGTGACCAGAGGTTCTGTGATATGTTCCCGTTCGAGCGGACCCGGTGGCATGGCGTACAAGTCATAGAGTGCCTCAAAATCAATGGCTGGACCATCCATCGGCTTACCGAAGCCATCCAGCACGCGCCCCAGCAGTTGGGGGCCTACCTCGACGCGGGCGGCTTCGGGCCTGGAGACGACAGTATCGCCCAGTTGCAAACCGCCGGTTTCCTCGAGCGGCATCAGCAGCACCTTACCGTTTCTGAAGCCAACGACTTGCGCGCGGACTGTGCGGCCTTGCGCGCTGCGAATCTCACAGAAATCCCCCACCGCGGTGGCCGGGCCGTCGGAGGCGATCAGCAGGCCCACGATTTCACTCACCCGGCCGGCCCAGAGCACGGTTTCCATGCCGGAAAGGCTCGAAATAAGGTCGTTTAAGATCATGTTATTTTCGGCGTTTAAGGACGTCTGTTAAGCCGCGATCGATCTCGGCGAGCTGGGTATCGACGGAGGCATCGAGGTCTCCGCGCGTGGTCTCGAAAATCGCACTGCCGGGCGTGAGGGAAACGTCCGCGTAGATTTCGAGCCCGGGCTGGATTTCGAGCTTCGCCCGATGTTGCTGAATGGTGGCGGCATCGGAAGGGGACAGGCGCAGGCGATGCGTTTCCCGAGCGTTCAGTTTGCCGAAGGCGGCTTTGATCAGGCCCAGGATCGCGTCGGGATCGCTGGCCAATTCGCGGTACAACACGCGGCGGGCGATGGCGACCGCTAACTTCATGGTATCGTCCTCGGCTTCGGCGCGGGTACGCTTGCGCATCGAAGCCAGTTCGGCGATGATGGCGGCGAGCTGGTTTAGAACCGGGTCGAGCTTCAGCTCGGCGGCTTGGGCGGCGGAGGCTTCTCCGGCGGCGAGGCCCTGATTATAGGCGGCGCGGACGCGGGCTTCCGCTTCCCGCTGAATCTCCGACGCTTGCGCTTCAGGGAGCGATGCTTCTGCGGAATCAGACTCGTGGCGACCCGCTGGGCCTCCGGCCCGACGCCACTTGATGGGCGAGATTCCCACGCTGTCCGCGGGCCGGATCACTCTAGAGGACATACTGCTCCCCGGCGGTGCCCTTCAGGCTGATCACGCCTTCGGTTTCGAGCTGCCGCACGACGGAGATGATCATTTGCTGCGAGGCCTCCACCTCCTTGATCTTGATGGGACCGAGCGCGTCCATGTCCTCGCGCAGCATTTCCGCGCCGCGCTGGCTCATCGCCTGCAGCATGTGATTCTTCATCTGGTCGCTGGTGCCCTTGAGGGCCATGGTCAGGATCTTGCGATCCACCTTCGCCAATACTTCCTTCACCGCGTTGACATCGAGCAGCAGCAGATCTTCAAAGACGAACATCAGATGGCGGATGGTCTCCACCAGGTTGGGATTCACCTGCTCGATGTTTTCGAGGATTTCCTTGGCGCTGTTGGAATCGAGGCGATTGAACATTTCCGCCACCGCATGAACCCCTCCCGTGGATTCGCGGCTCAGCGATCCCAGAGACTTGAGTTTGGAGCCGATCACGCCGGCGATTTTGGAAATGATTTCGGGCGAAATCTGATCCAGGCTGGCCATGCGGAGGGCGATGTCTGACCGCATCTCCGGGGGCAGGGAAAACAGCAGACCCGCCGCCTGCGACGGGTTCAGGTGCGAAAGAATCAGGGCGATGGTTTGCGGGTGCTCGTTATGAATGAACTTGGCGAGCTGGCCGGGATCGGTTTTCTGCAAGGCGTCGAAGCTGAGCGTCTCATTGCCGAGCGTCTTCATCAGACGGTCCAGCATCTTCTTCGCGGTTTCCGGGCCAAACGCGCCGATCAGGATTTTTTTCGCATAGTCAATGCCGCCCTTGACCACGTAATCGTGAGCGACGGCCATCTGGTAAAACTCTTCGAGAACTCCCTCGGCTTCCTCGACGGTGAGCGAGCCGACGCGGGCGATCTCGCGGCTGATCTCCTGCACCTCGTCCTCGTCGAGCTGGCGCAGCAGGATGCTCGACGCTTCATCTCCAATCATGACCATCAGGATGGCGGCTTTGCGCAGACCGGGAATTTTCTCCGGTTCGTTAGCGCTGGTATTCACCATTGAGCCACGTCCTTACCACCTGCGCCATCGCCGTTGGATCCTTTTTGGCCTCGGCGGCGATATGCTTCTTGATCACTTCGGTTTTCTTGGTCTGGACTGGGGGCAGCTTTAGCTGGAGCATGGCTTCGGCATCCTTGCGCGCCTGCTCCCCTACCTGGCTGGCCATGCGGGCTTCCAGGTCCTTCTGCGCATCGGCAACCGTATTCTCCCTGGGCTTGGCGGCTTCGAGTGCGGCGAGGGCGAGTTCCGCCTGGAGGCGCTTTCTGCCGCGCGTTCTGGAACGCACCATCAGGAATCCAACGACGAGAGCCAGCATGGCCGCCGCGCCGACGCCGGCAATGATCGCGAAATTTTTCTGCGCCATCAATTTCTGGAGCCATTGCGGAAGCTGGCTGGGCGGCGCGGCAGGCGCGGCCGGCGTTGGAGTGGAGGGCTCCGCGTTGAGCGTGGATTCGAACGGAAAAGCGTCGACCACCAGTAGATCGCCGCGCGCCGGATCGAGCCCGGTCGAAGCCGCGACCAGATCGTGGATCACCTTGAGCTTCTCCGCCGACGGCGCTTCGACGATCCGCTTCGCGCCATCCCAGCGCAGCGAATGGTCCACCAGAATGGACAGAGACAGTTTTTTCACCGAACCCTGCGGCAGCCTGGTGTGTTTGACCACACGGCTGGTCTGATAGCTGATGTTCTCCGTGTGCCGCGAGTAATTGCTGGCTCCAGCGGTTGGCTTCGAGGTCGGGTTCGGAAGATTCGACGCCGTTCCGGGAACACCGGAAGCGGTCGTCACTCCGGGACCGTCCGAGGTGTTCTGCGAGGTGACCATGACGGATTTGGCGGGATCGAAAACCTCCTCGCTCTGTTCGCCGCTGGTGAGGTCCACGTCGGCCGAGACCCCGACGCGGAAGTGATCCGCGCCGAGCAGCGGTTCGAGCGTAGAGGCGATTTTATTCTGGAGGTTCTGTTCCACCGATTTGCGATAATCGAGGGTCGCTTCTGACGCGTCCGAGCCGTCGCCGGCTGCGTTGGGGCGCGGACGGTTCAACAGATTGCCGCTGGTATCGACCAGCGAAACCTGGTCGGGCGAGAGGCCAGGGACGGCGCCCGCGGTAAGCTGGCAGATGGCGGCGATGTTCTGCGGCGACAGCGCGGAGGCATGGCGGAGCTTCACGAGCACGCTCGCTTTCGCCGGCTGGCGGGCTTCCGAATACAAAGAATCCTTGGCGAGCGTGAGATGCACGCGCGCGGTTTCGACTTCCCGAATCGACATGACGGAGCGTTCCAGCTCTCCTTCAATCGCCCGATGATAGTTGACCTGCTCGGTGAACTCGCTGGCGCCGAAGTTCGCTTTGTCGAACAGCTCGAATCCAATGCGGCCGGATTTGGGGAGCCCGGCGGAGGCCATCTGCAAACGCGCTTCGGCGACCTTGCCGCTGGGGACCAGAATGGTGGAACCGCCGCTCGACAGGCGGTATTCGACGCCCGCTTCATGCAGCTTCGCGACCAGTGCGCCGGCGTCCTCATCGGCCAGTCCGGAAAACAGCGGCCTGAAATCCCGTTCGTCATTCCATCGGCTGAACCACAGCAGACCGCCGATGACTCCGGCCACGGCCACCGCGATCCAGATGCGCTGGGACCAGGAGAGGCGTTCGAAAATTTGCTTGAATTGAAGACCCATCAGACCTGCATCTGCATCACCTGGTTGTAGGCGCTGACAACCTTGTTACGCACCTGCATAAACAGCTGGAACGAAAGGTCGGCCTGCTGCGTGGCGAGCGCGACCTTGTGCAAATCCTCTCCTTCGCCCGACAGGAAATTGTTTACCGAATTGGAAGCGTTATTCTGAAAACTTTCCACTTTGGAAATGGCGTCGGTGAGGATGGAACCAAATGCGGCGCCGCCGGTCGAGCCAATCGGCTGCACGTCGCTGAGCGAAGGCAGCGTAGGGATCGAGATGTTAGAGGGGATGATTGGCGCCATAGGTCACCTCAGAAGATCGATCGAGTGCATAATCATGTCCTTTACCGCGGTCATGGCGGCAATATTGGCCTGATAGGAGCGCGTCGTATTGAGCAGATCCGCCATCTCCGCAGCGGGGTTCATTTTGGGATAGGCGACATAGCCTTCGGCGTTGGCGTCGGGATGAGTCGGCATGTAGCGCAGGTCGGGAGCGGTATCATCCTGCTGGATTTCGGTCACGGTGACGCCGGTGGCGAGCTCATTCTGGAACACGGCGGAGAACGGCGATTCCTGCAATTCGCTTGAAAAAACCACATCCTTTCTTTTGTAGGGACCGCCCTCGGGGGTGCGGGTGGTCTCGGTATTGGCCATGTTTTCGACCAGCGTTTCGGCGCGGGTGCGCTCGGCCTGCATGCCGGAGGCGCTGACCTGGAGAGCGGCAAACAGGCTCATGAGCTGGAGCCTCCGGTTATGGCTTCCTTAACGGTGTTGATCTGGCCGCGCAGCAAAACGGATGCTACATTGAAACGCATGGCGTTTTCAGCAAGCATGCGCGCCTCGCGGTCGACGTTTACGTTGTTGCCGTCCGGCTTCATGGGAAGCCCCGGCGCGTTGACCGTCAGGGGTTGCTGTCCGTTGACCATGCTCATGAACTCCTGTTGAAAATCAATATCTTTGGTCAAATAACCGGGCGTGTCGGCATTGGCGATGTTCGAGGCGACAAGTTTTTGGCGGGCGGTCAGCAGATCCAGGTACTTTTCGAGATTTCCCGTCAGTGCTTCCAGCATGTTGGTCTGGAGTAGAGCAACTGCGTGGCCAGCGGTCAGGAAATAAGAGTAGGATCTTGCTGATGAAACTCAGCGGGTCGCGTCCCCCGACTGTAAGAGGAGGGGACCGGCTAACGGAAGCGCTCATTGGCCGCTGATGAACGCGGATGAACGCGGATTCGAAGATGCCGAGGCCTTTGTTTCCAATCTGCGTTTATCGGCGTTCATCAGCGGCCAACCTTGTTTTTTTGCTTTTTTTCAACAAGCCGCTAGTTCGCTTCCGGCTTCTCCACGTGGTCGATGACGTAATACTCCACCGGTCCCTTTTGCGGCTCCAGCTTCAACCCAAGCTGCTCTTTCAAGGCCATGAAGATCGACGGACGATCCAGGAATCCCGGGGGCAGGTTCTCTTTGGGAAAATCCGGCGGCAGCTCCGGCGCAAACGACAGCGTAAAATCGTAGTTCTTATCGAGCCCGGTCTTATCGATCACCGGCCGTTCATCCCGGAGGGCCCGCGTCAGAAAATAGCACAGGTATTGCATGGGAACCCTCTTCCCAATCAGGACACCGTTTGGGCTACCCCCGATTGGAATCTCGTAATCCTGGGGGCTCTCGTTGATCTTCATTTTCAATCCCGCTTTATCCACCATCAGCGCATAGACGGGACCTTCCCTGATCTCCTTGTGGAATTTCAGCTTGAACTCGTCCGCCAGCAAATTCTGAAACATGGTGTGCAGATCGTCCAGGTTGTAGGAATGGTCCGCCTTCGCTTCGATATCCCACAGGTCGGAATCGAGCCAGCCCGGGCCGCCCGTAATCTGCTTCATGGGCACCTTATACATAAGGTTGATCATGACCTTTACTGGAGCGCCCTCCACGTTATAGCCCTGGCCCGCCGATTTCGGTTTTATCGTGCCGCCGAACTCGGCGCCCGGTTTCATCGGCTTGATCGATGCCACTTCGAACGTCAACCGCTTAGGCTGGTCCTGCCCGTAAAGCATCAGGCCGAGCGCAAGCGCGCACAGTCCACGAAATATCATCAGCAGTCTCGATTCATTTTAATTCGCTTCCGGCTTCTCCACGTGGTCGATGACGTAATACTCCACCGGTCCCTTTTGCGGTTCCAGTTTCAATCCCAACTGATCCCGCAATGCATCGAAAATCGACGGCCGCGCCAACATCTCCAGCGGCAGATTCGATTTATCGAAATCAGGCGGCAGCTCCGGCAAGTAAGTCAGTGTGAAATCGTAGTACCCGGTGAGCCCGGTCTTGTCAATCACCGGCCGGTCGTCATTCCACAAGCGCGCCTTGAGCCAGTAGCATAGGTACTCCATCGGGACCCTCCTGCCGACAGCGATGCCTCCTCTGTGGCCGTCAATCAGAACCTCAAAATCCGGCGGGCCCTCGTTGACCTTCATCTTCGACCCGGATTTATTCACCATCAGCGCATAGCGCGGACCTTCCTTGCTCTCCTTGTGGAACTTCAGCTTGAACTCATCCGCCAGCAAATTCTGAAACATCTTGTGCAGATCCTCCAGGCTGTAAGCGTGGTCCGCCTTCGCCTCCACATTCCACACGTCGGTATCGAGCCATCTCGGGCCGCCCGTGACATTCGCGATCGGCATTCTGTACATCACACTGATCATCAGCCGCACCGTCGCGCCCTCAACGTCATACCCTTGACCCGCGGGCTTCGGCATGACCGAGCCCCCGCCCTCGTCCGGTTTCGCCGGCTTGATCGACGCGACTTCGAAGGTCAACCGCTTAGGCTGGTCCTGTCCGTACAGCATCAGGCCGAGCACCAGCGATCCGCACAGCTTCATGGACTTATTCTAAGCCGCTCAGCT
>JBEKOZ010000002.1:0-27231 GCA_049521275.1 Bryobacteraceae bacterium
GTTCGAGCAGCATCTGGACCGCTAAGGCGATGTCGGCGGCGTTACGCTTGTACCACGTTCGCAGGACCCACGTGGTTTCGGCGACCGCCAGAATGGAAACCCACGCTCCCCTCTCAACAAAGCGTTCAGCGACTTCCGTTTGCCGGGAATCGTCCCCGGTGATCAGTCGAATCAGAATATTAGTATCGACTGCGAGCATAGTGCTCCGCGATACCCTGCCCGATTGCTTCTTTCATCTTCTTGATCGATAATCGTTTCGGCGGCCCATCGGGGAACAAGGCTCGGCGAATGTCCTCGGACGAATACTTCCCCGCGCGCCGGACGACAATGTTGTCGCCATCTTCGACCCATTCAATGACCGACCCCGGCTTGATGCCGAGCTTCTTACGGACGTCGGCAGGCACGGAAATCTGACCCTGCGCCGTAACTTTCGATTGTGCGAGCGCCATACCTTACATTACCACGGTAATGCGAATCACCGTTTTCCCAGCAGCGGCTTATTCAACAGCGCAACCATCGGCGCGACTTCTTTAAACCGTTTGATGATCTCCGATTTCAACTGGGGCGAGGTCGCGAGCTTTGCGTCCAGTTCCACCCACCAGTACCACTGCTTCTTCTTGATCAGGTCCGCTGCCGGATGCGCGGCGTCGAAGCCCTTGGGCACGCGCGTCAAGGTGGTTCCCTGCAACGGCCCCATCAGCTTGTTCTTGGCTCGAAACGGCTTGGGATTTTCAGCGATGAAATGGCGGATTTTGAGCAACTGCTCCGGTCCCGGCGCATAGGCCCCGCAGGCGATCCCGATTCCTTTCGCCGACACGTGAAAATAGAATCCCGCGGCTGCGTCCTTGCCCAGGCCGCGGCGTGGAAAAATCGCGCCTAGATGCGTTTTGTACGGAGTCTTGTCCTTGCTGAAGCGCGTATCGCGATAGATGCGATAGACGGCCTTCTTCGGCTCCGTGATATGTTCCGGCGCGAACTTCAGAAGCTCGGCGTTGATCGTTTCCACGAACTCGATCATCGGGCCCTTCAGCTTCGATTCGAAAATCTCCTTGCGCGGCTGGAACCAGTCGCGTTTGTTGTTTTTCTCCAGGCCTTTTAAGAAGGTGATGGCTTCGGGTGGGAACATATAATCAGAAGAGATGCTCTTTCGCCTCTCGGCGATTCCCAATGTACAGCTTTTCGTGAACGCTCCGCTGGCGCGCCACACGCGCTTCGAAATCGGCGGACCGGCGCGTATGCTGGCCGATGTTTCGACCGTCGAGGCGCTGGGCGAAACTTTGCGGCTCGCCAAGGACAGCCGGACTCCGCACGCGCTGATCGGCGGCGGCACCAACCTGATTGTCGACGACGAAGGATTTCCCGGCGTGGTGCTCCGCTACGTGGCGAACGCCATTGAGATCGACGGCTCGCGGGTACGCGTCGAAGCAGGCGCGGTGCTCCAGGACCTGGTCGACAGAACCATCGATGCGGGCTTGAGGGGTCTCGAAACCATGACCGGGATTCCGGGGTGGGTAGGCGGCGCAATTTACGGCAATGCGGGCGCTTACGGCCATTCCATCCAGGAAAGCGTGGAAAGCGTCCGTTTTTTCGACGGCTCGGAAACACGCGAATTATCGTCGGATAAGGTCTCTTTCAGCTACCGAAACAGCATATTTAAGTCATTTAAGGACTGGGTAGTGCTGGATGCGGTGCTAAAACTCGATAAGGCCGACCCGGCGGAACTGCGCGCCACGGCGGACGGAATCCTCAAAATCCGCAATGAGAAGTACCCGCCCACGATGAGATGCGCCGGCAGCATCTTCAAGAACCTGATTCTGAGCGAGTTGCCCGCTGGAGTGATGGTCCCTGAGAGAGTGGTGCGCGAAGGGAAGGTTCCGTCGGCCTATTTTCTCGAAGGCGCCGGAGCCAAAGGCCTGGCGATCGGAGGGCTTCGGGTAGCGGATTATCATGCCAATCTGATTTACAACGAAGGCGGCGGGACGGCTCGTGATTTATGGCATCTGATTGAAACGCTGAAGGTTGGCGTTTGGGAAAAGTACGGCGTCCGGCTCGAGGAAGAAGTGCAGTCGATCAGAAAATGCTGATGGTCAAGCCGGACTGCGTAGTGAATGTTCCGACGCTGACAACGACGGGCAGGGTGCCTCCCGCAAAATAACCCGAGGGAACCTGCGCGTTGATCTGAAACATTCCAGGATAGTTACCGGACGGGCCAGCGTAAAGAATCGTGGCAGCGTAGCCTCCAATCGAAGCGGAAAAGGGCAGTCCGGTGACCCCTTCCCCGGTTCCAAACAAAGAGATGATGCTGCCGCGGGCGGCCGGATTAGTGGGACTGTTGAGGGTTCCATCCTGATTGAGGACCGAGGCCTGGCCGGCGTTCGAGAACAGGGCGGGGGCGGCATCCGCGACATTCGCAACGATTTGCGCGATTTGCGCGCCCTGGTTGGAAACGGTGATCGTGACCGTGCCCGCGACCGAAACCGGAACGCGCACCAGGACAGGAGTCACGGAAAGAATCGGCGCGGAGATGGTGTTGAACAAGACTTGCGTAGCGGTCGTTAAGCCGAGCAGATCCATCAACATGCCGGGAGCAATCGGCCCAGGAGCGAGGCTGGCGGCGTTGACTGCGCTCACCACTAGAATGGGCGGAACGGTGGATTGCGATGACGAGCCGACCAGTTGGCGGACGCGATTGTTTCCGGAGTCAGCGATATAGCCGCCTTGGATGTCCATGGGGGCGTTTAGTTGAGCCAGCAACGACGAGCCTCCGTCGCCGGCGAATCCGGCCGATCCGGTTCCGGCGGCGGGAGTCGCCTGGCCGGAGGAGTTGACGCTGATCACCTGGGCGAGGCCGCTGTCGGCGACGAGCAGATTGCCGGAAGCATCGATCGAAATGCCTTGCGGTGAATTCCACAAGCCGGGGGCGAGCAGCAAGTGACTGCCCGAAGGAGCGATCATCCAAACCTGTTTGGCTCCGGTTTCAGAGAAGTAGAAATTGCCGCTGGAATCGAAAACCATGCCGCGCGGGGATTGGAGGCCCGAGAAAAGAGTCGACATGACGCCCGCGGAGCTGACCTCATAAATGACGGAGGAATCGGCAATGTACAAGTTCTGCGACGAGTCGAACATCATGTAGGCCGGAGCGGACAAGGTTTGGGTGGTCACCGGCAGAATGATGCCGCCGGGAGTCACCATGCGGAGGCGGGCGTTGCCGGTATCGGCGATGTAGAGATTTCCCAACGCGTCGAAGGCGACGGAGTTCGGGGCATTGAGCGAGGCCAGCATCGCGGGTCCGCCGTCGCCCGTATTTCCCGGCGTGGTGATGCCGGCGACGGTCGTGATGGTGCCGTCGAGGCCGACGCGGCGGACGCGGTTGTTGGCGCTATCGGCGATGTACAGATTGCCGATGGAATCGAGCGCGACGCCGCCGGGCTGTTTGAGCAGCGCCTGCGTGGCGGGTCCGCCGTCGCCTTCGGCCAGATTGCCTCCACCGGCGATGACCGTCGAGTAACCGGTGAGAGTGACGCGGCGGGCGACGGTGATATCGGCGACGTAGAGGTTGCCGTCGTAGCCGTAGACGAGGTCGGTGGCCGAAATATTCATGGCGGTCGCCGTTCCGGAGGAAAGCGGGATTTCGAGGATCTGACCGGCGGAATGATCGGCGACGTATAGCGTGGAGTATCCGTCGTAAGCGAGGCCGGTGGGCAGCGCGGAGCGCGCGATTGAGGTAAGCTGGCCGGCCGATACCTGGCGGATCAGGTGATTGCCGCTGTCGGCGATATATACCGTTCCCTGGTGATCGACGGCGAGGGCAGTGGGATAGTTAAGTTCCTCCAGAGTGGCCGGGCCATCGCCTGAGTAGCCGAGCGAGCCGTTTCCGGCGAAGGTGGTGACGGTTCCGTCGGTGGTCATCTGGTAGACGCACTGGGCTCCGAAATCGGAGATATACATGATGCCGGTGTCGGCGATGGCGATGTTGCGCGGCGCGACGAAGGAAAGCACGGTGGCGGGGCTGCCTTCGTTCGCGCCTCCGGCGGGGAGGGCGCCTCCGCCGGCAACGGTCGAGATGATGCCGGCGGGGGTGATGACGCGGATACGGGCGTTGCCGAGGTCGGCGACGTAGAGATTGCCGGAGAGATCGAAGGCGAGGCCGTAGGGGGAGTTGAGCTGGGCGGCCGATGCGGGGCCGCCATCGCCCGAGAATCCGGCGACGCCGTTGCCTGCGATGGTGGTAATGATGCCGTTGGGGGCGATTAAGCGGATGCGGTGGTTGTTGGCGTCCGAGATATAGATATTGCCGACGGGGTCGGCGGCGATTCCTTCGGCTTGAATGAGGATGGCGGAGGTTGCGGGGATGTTGTCGCCAACCCAGTTACTGCCGGCGACGGTGGAGATGGTGTAGGAGGCGGTTTGGGCCTGGAGGAGCAGGCTAAGGAAGAAAAGAAAGCGCATAAGAGTTGACTGATGCCCCTGAATAGATGGAGTGCTATTGGCTCAGGGATTTTCTCAGGGGATTTTGCGAGGAAGAGATCGGAGATCGCTCCCTGCGGTCGCGGCTCGGGCTGAGGGGGGGAGTCGTTCAGTGTGCTTTTAGTGGCGCGACTTTCCGGGTTCAACTTCCGGGTTCAACTTCGGGGACAGTCAGCTATGGTTCGAGCTAATTTTTTAATTTGTTTGCGGGAGGGCCTTCACGGGATTTCTCACTTCGTACCATAGCGGACTGTCCCCGAAGTCCGGAAGTCCGCGGCCTTTTTTGCTCTGGCGGGAGATCGGCTGAAGCCGATGCTGCAAGCTAAAGCTCGCGCCACATTAGGCTGGGGCTGGCGCAAAAAAAAAGCCGGGAGGGAATACCCTCCCGGCTCTTGACAAGGAAAATTACTCGGGTAAGGTGCCACTTAGCCACATGGACTGCGTGGCTGGGGCAGTTGAAGTGCGCGCTCCACGGACCGTGCCAAGGGAACGGATGACGTGGAAAGCCACCGCGTCGCCTGGTTTCAGGGTGGCCTGGACCTTCTTCACGTCTTCGACCGAGTTGACCGGCTGGCGGTTGAGCGAGGTGATGATGTCGCGTTCCGCCATGCCGATGTCGCTCGCGAAGGAGCCGGGCTCGACGCGGGTGATCATCAGGCCGCGTTTATCGGTGGTGAGGGCCTTCTCGTCGTCGGTCAGGGCCCGCAAGGAGATCCCGAACTGGACCACTTTGGCTTCCGCCTTGGCGGTCTCGGTGGCAGCGGGCTGATCGAGCCGGCCCACTACGCGCTCGTCGTTGGAGAAGACCTTCATACGGTCCGCCGTGACCAGCTTGAAGTCCATCTTCTTGCCGTCGCGGTCGATGTTGAGAACGACGGAGGTACCGACTGGAAGGTCGGCGATGCGGTTCATCAGATCGTCGCCATCTTTTATGGACTTGCCATTGATGCCCAGAATGACGTCGTCGTTCTTGACGCCGGCTTTGGCGGCTGGTCCATCCTGCGGCACGTCGTCGATGATCACTCCATGGTCGAAGCCCATCGCCTTGAGCGTTTCGGGCTTGTTATTGGCCGGGTGCCAGCCCACGCCGATGGAGCCGCGGGTGACGTGGCCGTCGCGTATGACGTCGTTATAGACGCGCACCGCCATGTTCATGGGGAGCGCGAAACCGATTCCCTCATAACCGCCGCTGCGGGTGGCGATCATGGTGTTGATGCCGATGACTTCGCCGCGGATGTTGAGCAGAGGTCCGCCGCTGTTGCCGGGATTGATGGCGGCATCGGTCTGAATGAAGCGCTGGAACTGTCCGTCACCGATATTGGCGCGATTCATGGCGCTGACGATACCGGCGGTGACGGTTTCCTGGAGCCCGAACGGAGAGCCCATGGCGACTGCCCAGTCCCCCACCTGCACGCCATCGGAGTTGGCGATGGTGACGGGCTGGAGCGGATGATGAGCATCGATTTTGAGAACCGCGACGTCGGACTCACGGTCGAAGCCGATGAGCTTGGCGCGATATTCGGTCTCGTCGCCGTGAAGTTTCACTTTGATATGGTCGACCGGGTTGCCTCTTTCGTCGGAGACGACGTGCTTATTGGTAAGGATGTACCCGTTCTTATCGACGATGAAGCCGGTGCCGGACTGTTCGTGCTTGCCTTCCTCCTGGGGCACGAGGCCGGGGGCTTGGCCACCGAAGAAGCGGCGGAACAACTCGGCGGAGCCGTCGTCGTTGCCATTGCCTTCCTGATCGTCCTGGTTGGGCTTGGCGCCGCGGCGGCGGACGGTAGTTTGCTCCTTAGGCGTGTAGTCCGCGGTGATGTTGACTACGCTGGGGCTGATTTTCTTAGCGAGCTTGGAGAATTCGTTTCCGGTTTCGACGGCCGAGGGAATCACCAGCGGGGTCGCATCAGGAGCAACGTTTTGTTCCTTGGCGGCGTGCACGCCGGTGTTCACGAGCGTTCCGATCACGATCCCGATCGAAAGGGTGAACAGCATCAAAGTCGTGGACAAGATTTTTTGCTGTCTCATTCTATCTAGCAGCTTCATGTGTGTTTCTTAACCTCATTTCGGAGTTTCGGGCGGACTCCAGCCTGATAACCGTACATCTCTATCGTAATAGATGTCCGCGCGGAGCGGGGGGTTTCAGGAAGGCTGGCTTTCGCCGATCACAGTGGTATAGACGCGGGGTGTGGAAAAATGTCACAGGGGCCCGGATGGACCGATTCACAAGCGGTCCGCAGGTTGGCAACCTGCTCTACAAAAAGAGTCACGGACCGGGCCTCGCCACGAGTGGCGACGCGGCACGCCTGGGGGGCGCGCGCCACAAAGAACCGGAAAAAACAAGGGGATTGAACTCTATTCGTTGGTCAGGAGGAGGCAGAGGGTCAGGAGGATTCTGCGGAGGCCTAGTTCGCGGCCTTCGGGTTGATACCATTCGGCAGGGGTATGGGCGCCGCCGCCTTGGCCGCCGGTGCCGATGGAGACGGCGGGGATGCCGAGAGACAAGGGGATGTTGGCGTCGGTGGAGGAGCAGTCGAGATGACTGCGGATGCCCAAATGCGCGTCGACGGCGCGGAGGTATTCGAGGATGGGGGCGTCGGCGGCGAGTCCTCCGCCGGGGCGCGCACCGATCTCCTTCATTTTAGCGGCGACGCGTCCCGTGCCGCGGTTGTTTTCGACGGAGACCGCCTCCTCAACGGCGGCGCCGAGGAGAGCGGCCATTTCATCGATGCGGGCGGCGCTCTCCGAGCGCAGGTCGACTTTCGCACGGGCTTCACTGGGGATGGAGTTGATGCTCGAACCGCCTTCAATGAGTCCGAAGTTGAAAGAAGACTTGGGGCCGGCGACGGGAACGCGATCGTTGAACAGAGTGACAGCGCGGCTAAGGGCGTGGACGGGATTGCCGACGCCATAATCGCTCCAGCTATGGCCGCCGCGGCCGGTGATGGTGACATCGAAACGGCGGCTGGCGAGGGCTTGGGAGGTGATGCGCTCCGTACCAGGGCCGTCGAGGACGAGGAAGGCCTTCATGCGCGGGTTCGCGGCTGCCGAGGGAACAGCGCGGCACAGATAGCGCATGCCGGACAGATTTCCCTCGCCTTCTTCGCCGACGTTGGCGATGAGGACGGGGGAATCCTCGAGCGGCCTGGCAGCTTGCCAGACAGCGGCGAGGGCGAGGAGCGCGGAGAGGCCGGCGCCGTTGTCGGAGACGCCGGGCCCGAACAGCTTCCCGTCGGGCGAGGCTTTGATGTCGTCGGCGGCGCGCGGCGCGAGGACGGTATCCAGATGCGCGGTGACGGCGATGAGCGGGGCGTCGCGACGGGTACCCAGAGAGGCGACGACGTTGCCGGCGCGATCGATTTTGGCGTCCCAGTCAAGAGAGCGGAAGCGGGCGGCCATCCATTCGGCGCGCTTCTGTTCGAAGAAGGTCGGGGCGGGGATGCGGCAGAGCTGGAGGTGCTGGTCCTGAATCCAGAGACGCTCCCGGCGGAACCAGTCGAGGGCCGCGCGCACGCCGGCGGCGGCGGAAAGATCGGCGACGGATTGGGCCAGCGCTGCCAAATATCAGTCTAGCGCGGGGCTTATTACACGTGGGATCAGATGCCGGCGGTGGGATTTTTCTGACGAACCCAAGAAACGAATTTGTCCGGAACGAGCATGGTGGAGAGGCGGCCCTGGCGGACGAGCGCGAGATCGTCGAACAATCTGGACTGCTTCACATCGGCGAGAGTGACGGGAGAATCGAGAGCGGAGAGAAACTGAAGATCGACGACGGCGGATTTAGGGTTCTTGGGATCGGGGCGTCCAGCCGATAGTACCAGAGCGAGACCGACGATCGCGGAGACTCCGCCGCTGTGGTAGATGAAGACCCTGTCGCCGGGCTGCATATCCTTGATAGCGCGCACGGCTTGGGGATTGGTGACGCCGTCCCAGACAGTTTTTTTGTCGCGCTGGAGGTCCTGAAGGGAGTAGACGGTAGGCTCGGTCTTAGCCAGGTAGTAGCGGATGGGTGTAGGGTGTTTCATGTTCGAAAGTCAGGGTACCAAGGTAACTGGACAGTCCTCGCAAAATGTTGTTTTATAAATAGTAACAGGACAAACCTGGGATGCGGAGAAAGTTGTACAATACAAAGTGGTTTGCTGTTTCCGCCGGAAGGGCGAGTAGGCAAGGAGGAACGTTGTCAGTCCTGCGCAGAAGACTAGCACTATATCTACCAGTATTCGCGGTCGCGTCCACGCTTTGGGGGGCACAAGTGCTGACGCCGCCGCAGGCTCCTCTTCCTGAAAAACCCCCGGAGGCGACGAAGACTCTGCCGAACAGCGTGTCGCCGGACAATACGGGAGCTCCGGTGGATCCGAAAACGTACGTGATCGGGCCTGAGGACGTGCTGTTTATCAGCGTTTTTCGCGAACCGGATCTGAGCGGGTCGGTGGGGGTGCGGCCGGACGGGAAGATCACCAAGCCTCTGATCGGAGACATGCAGGCTGGGGGACTGACGCCGGAACGCTTAGCGGCGCAGTTGAAGCAGGCATTTTCCAGCTTTATCAAGAATCCGGACGTGCAGGTGATCGTTCTCCAGGTAAACAGCAAGCGCTACACGATCGCGGGCGAGGTGATGCGGCCGGGTCCCTATCCGCTGGTTCTGCCGACGACGGTTTTCGAGGCTTTGAGCAATGTTGGATTCCGCGATTTTGCGAATACCAAGAAAATCGTGATTATCCGCGGCACGGAGCGGATCAAATTTAATTACAACGATGTGTTGAAAGGCAAGCATCTGGAGCAAAACATTTTGCTACAGTCGGGCGATACCATTTACGTTAAATAGTTTCGAATCGGAGTAAGGAGTTATCACGCAATGCAGCCAACCGAGGGGAACAATATTTCAAGAAGGGCTCTCGATGTCGAGGATTATATCGACATCGTCCGGCGGCATAAAGGCTGGATTTTCGGGCCATTTCTGTTAACGCTGGTAGTGAGCGTCGTTGGCGTGTATATGTGGCCGGACAGTTTTACGTCGGTTGAGACGATCAGGATCGTGCCGCAGCAGGTACCCGAGCAGATGGTGCAGGCGGCGGTGAACCAGCAGATGGAGCAACGTCTGAACGCGATGGCGCAGACGATTCTGAGCCGCTCCGTGCTGACCAATATCATCAACACCTTCGGCCTCTATCCGAAGGAACGCACCCAGATGCCCATCGAAGATCTGGTGGAGCGGATGAAGGTTGACAAAATCAAGATCCTCCCGGTTACGTCCCTGGCGGGTGGAAGAGGAGGAGAGTATCGCGGAGTGGGCGCGTTCTCCATAGCGTTCTCTTACGAAAATCGCTATTCGGCGCAGAAGGTGGTGCAGGATCTGGGAGCCCGGTTCATGGATGAGAGCATCCGCAACCGGGGGAACGCCACCTACGCGACCACGGATTTCATGAAGACGCAGACGGAGCAGGCGAAGAAGGAATTGGACGATACCGAAGCCAAGTTACAGCAATTCCAGACGGAGCATAATGGCAACCTGCCGGACCAGATGGATTCGAACCTGCGCCAGATGCAATCGCTCCAGACGCAATTGAACATCCTGGAAAGCCAGATCAGCCGCGACAATCAGGACCGGCTGCAGATGCAGGGGCAGATCCAGATTCTGAAGGACGGGCAAGCGTCGGTGGCCAAGGAGCAGCCGATGGAACAACAATCCCAGGCGTACCGCGAAAAGAACGATAAGCTGGCCCAGGCCGAGCGCGACGTGACGAACGTGCAAACCCGATTGGACATTCTGCTTCAGCAGTACAAGGAAGATTGGCCCGATGTGAAGACGGTGCGCGGCCAGCTGGAAGTCGCAACGAAGCGCCGCGACGACCTGCTGAAGGAAGAAGCGTCCGCCAAGAAGACGGACCCGGCGACAGAAGCCCCTGCGACACCGGCTCCCGCGAAGGGGCCGACTCCGCTCCAGACGCGCGAGCTGCGGGATTACGATGCTCGCATCAGAACCTTGCAGACGGCTATCGAAGGGAAAGATCTGGAATTAGAGAGATTCAACAAAGAGGTTGCGCGGGTGAACGAACAGATCCGCCTTTTTGCGGGTCGCAGCGAAACCGTGCCAGCCGGAGCGCGCCAGTATGGAGACCTTCTGCGGGAGAAGGAAATCGCGCGCGCGAAGTATGTGGATCTGGATGCGAAGTTGCAGCGCGCGCAGATTGCGCAGGACATGGAAAGCCGTAAACAGGGCGAAACGCTGGAAATCTTAGACCCCGCTTCCCTGCCGATTACGCAGACAGATCCGAAGCGGCCGCTGATTATTTCCCTCGGCGCCGCCATCGGCCTGCTGCTGGGCGTGGTGATTGCCGGCGCGCTGGAAATGAAAGACACGTCTCTTAAGAATTTGAAGGATGTGCGGGCTTACACGCAAATGGCGATTTTGGGCAGCATTCCGCTGCTCGAGAACGATTTCGTGGTGCGGCGCCGCAAACGTCTGGCATGGCTGGGATGGACGACCGCATCGCTGGCCGCGGTGGTTATCATGTCCGGGTCGATTGTGTATTACTACGTGACGAAAGTTTGAAGGATCTTAGGTGACGGTCGCCTGCCGCACCGCTTGGGCTTTGGAGGAAATCTTATGAGCCGTGTACATGACGCATTGCGACGCGCCGAACAGGCGGGACTGCTATCGCCGCCGGTTTCGCGTCCGAGCGGGGAAGGGCGCGCCGCGGCGACCGCTGTTCAGGAACACGGCCCGAATCTGGCCAACCTGCTGGAGCAGGTGGAGGAGATCCCGTTCCGGGCTGCCGCCGACTCCCTGCTGATCGACGTGACGCGTCCCCACGAAGCTCCCATGGAGGAGTTCCGGACGCTGCGTACGCGGCTGAACCACATGAAGACGCTGCAGCCAATTCACACGGTGGTGATTACCAGCCCTTCGCCCGCCGAGGGCAAGTCGCTTTCGGCCGCGAATCTCGCGCTGGCGCAGGCGCACCTGGCGGGGAATACGACGCTGCTCGCGGATTTCGATTTCCGGCGGCCGATCGTGCACACGATGTTCGGCATCGATCGAAGTCCCGGCATCACCGACTATTTGCTGGGCCGCGTGCCGCTGCACAAGGCAATACGGAGAATAGCAGGCACGAATCTCTACGTTATGCCGGCCGGCGAGGCGGTGATCAATCCGCTCGAGTTGCTGAACCTGCGCGAAGTCAAGCATATGCTGGACCGGCTGCCGACGCTGTTCAACTGGATCATTCTCGACAGTCCTCCGCTGCTGTTCGCGGCGGACGCGAACCTGCTGTCGACGCTGTGCCACGGGACGCTGCTGGTGGTCCGCATCGGTCACACGACGATTGATTCGGTGACGCGCGCGATGCAATCGCTGTGTAACAACAATGTGCTGGGCATCGTGGTGAACGGCGCACGCCGCGGCGAACTCTACAGCAAGTACACTTACTATCACTCCTACTACACGCCGAAAGAAGAGGAAGAGAAGCGAAAGCTCGACGAGGAAGAATTTGATGATGGAACGCTGGGCCTCGGACTATCGGCGAGTCCGGTATCCGCACCGGTCGCCGCGGCGGAGCCGAAAGCCAAGCCGGAAGAGGGTCCGGCGGCCTAGGTTCTCACGGGCAAACCGACGATCGCTCCCTGTGGTCGCGGCTCGGAATCGGCGGTGCGTAAAATCAAGCGCTTACCGAGCCGCGACCACAGGGAGCGATCTCCACGAGCTAGATTTTGTGTGCTGGACGCAGCCAGATGATCATGCGATAAAGCATCAGCACCAGCAGGATCGCGCCATACATCAGCGGTAGCCGCACATCGGACTTCACCAGCCAGTAGTAGTGAATCACGCCGCCGAGCGCGCTGAAGTAGATCAGCCGGTGCAGCAGTTGCCAACGTTTGCCGCCGAGCTTCCCGATGGACCACGCGGTCGACGTCAGCGCGAGCGGCACCATCAGGACCCATGCGGTGAATCCCGCGGTGATGTACGGTCGTTTATAAATATCCTTCCAGATCCCGGCCCAATCGAAAGATTGATCGAGAAACAGGTATGTCGCCAGGTGCAGGCATCCATAGAAGAACGCGTAGAGCCCGAGCATCCGGCGAAAACGAATGAGCAGCGGAAGAGGCAGCAACTTGCGCAGAGGCGTGATCGATAGCGTGATCAGGAGGAAACGGATGGTCCAGTCACCGGTGGTGTGGGTGATGTATTCGACTGGATTCGGCCCCAGCGCGTCTTTATGAAAGTCCCAGAGAAGCAGCAGCGCCGGAACCGAACAGAGCGCGAAGACCAAGGCCTTCGTCCAACGGCTCGCCAGAATCTTGTTCATGCGCGAGATCAGTAATATTTCCGAAGATCCATGCCCTGATACATGCTGGCCACCTGGTCCTCATAGCCATTGAACTTGATCGTCGGCCGCGTCGCGAAACCCGGCAGCCTGCGTTCTTTCGCCTGACTCCAGCGTGGATGATCGACTTCGGGATTCACATTCGAGTAGAAGCCGTACTCGTGAGCGTTGGCAAGATTCCAGGCGGTAGGCGGTTCCTTTTCGACCAGCTTGATTTTGACGATCGATTTGATGCTCTTGAATCCGTATTTCCACGGCACGGCGAGGCGCAGCGGTGCGCCGTTCTGGTTCGGCAGAACCTCGCCATAGAGTCCGACCACCAGCATGGTGAGCGGATGCATCGCTTCATCTATCCGAAGTCCTTCGAGGTAGGGCAACTGGATGCCGGCGTTCCTGCCCTCCGGCATTTGCTTGGTATCGTAATAGCTCTGGAAAGCGACGAACTTCGCCTTGGAGTTGGGCTCCACTTGCTTCAGCAGCGCGCTGAGCGAGAAGCCGATCCAGGGCACCACGATCGACCAGCGCTCCACGCAGCGATGACGGTAGATCCGCTCCTCGAGCGGCGCGATCTTCATGATCGCGTCAAGGTCGAGCGTCTTCGACTTCGCCACATTCCCTTCGATGGTCAGAGTCCAGGGCGAGGTGATGAACTTTTGAGCGTTCCTGGCCGGATCGCCTTTTTGGGTGCCGAATTCGTAGTAATTGTTGTAGCCCGTGATGGCGTCGTAGGGAGTCGGCGGCTCCGTAGTGCTCAGCGGACTTTTCGTGACACCGCTCAGCTTGGCGGCAGCATAGCCCGATCGTGGCAGAAAAGCCGCGCCCAGCGCGGCCGCCGCTCCGCCGGCCAGAAATCGGCGGCGATTCAAGTATTCGGACTTCGGCGTGACCTGAGAATAGCGAAGATTACCCACCAGCGTTCCTCTACTCTCATAATACGTCGAGCGAGGTTATCTTGGATTGGGCGATCCGCCGGTGGTTCGGACGGTCGACAGCGTGGTCCCAAGGATGTCTCCCGAGACGACCAGTTCCACGCGGCGATTCTGCTGGCGGCCCGCCGCGGTGGAATTGTCGGCAACCGGCAGCGTTTTTCCAAAACCCTGGCTGGTGACAGCGGACGCGGGCACTCCTTGCGCCACCAGAAAATCGCGCACGGCGCCAGCGCGGTTATCAGATAGCTTCATATTGTACTCGTCGCCGCCGACGCTATCGGTGTGGCCTTCCACCGCGATCTTCAGCCCCGGATGTCCGAGGATAATTCCTGAAACCTTTGCCAGTTTCTCCCGCGCGCCGGGCTTCAGCGTATAGCGGGCGGTATCGAACAGCACATCGGACATATTGACGATCAGTCCTCGCGCCGTGTCCCTGGTCTGCAAAATGGCGTTGAACTGGTCGAGCAGCTGTTGGCGCAACTGCGCCTGATCCTGCTCGGCCTTCATGCGCAGGCGATCGGCGTCGGCACGGGCGCGGTCGGCGTCGGCCGCGGCCAACCTGGAACGATCCGCTTCCATTTTGGCGCGATCCGCTTCGGCGGACAGTTGCTGCTGTTGGGCGACCGCCGCGGCGCGAGCCTGTTCCGCCTCCATGCGAGCCTGGTCCGCAGCCAACCGCGCCTGGTCCGCCTCGGCCTTGGCTTGCAATGCCTCCGCCTTGGCTTGATCCGCCGCGGCTTTCTCCTGCCGCGCGATCGCGGCGTCGTTCTGAGCATTCTGGGCCAGTGTTACGGCCTCGGCCTTGGCTTGTTCGGCTGCGAGACGATCTAGCTCTGCCTGCCGGCGCGCGCGCGCTTCATCTTCAGCATGCATACGCGCTTCTTCGGCCTTCTGCTTTTCGGCGTTCTCCCGCGCGATACCAGCCTGGCGCTCATTTTCGAGAGCCTCGGCCCGCTCCGCCCGCAGGGCAATGATGCGGGCATCTTCCGCGCGGAGGCAGGCTTCGCGCGCCATGGTAATCACCGGCTTTTGGCCTGGCTTCTGCACCTGATACTTGAGGGACTGCTGCAAAGCGTCCTGGGCCTTCTGGAAACTATCGGAGGCGTATTTCTGCGCGCCTGCCACGCGAGCCAGCTGCACGGCATTCTGCGCTTCATAGAGCTCGAATGGATCCTTCTTTCCCACCAGGATCGGCCTGAATCCGGCTGCCCTGCCATGATTCGTATACATGCCGCGCGGGAGCAATTCGAACTTCGCGCTGATGTTTTCGACCACGCCCTGCGTGGTGGGCCGCACGATGTTCTCCATCACGACGACGTCGCTCGGCTGGGTAACCGAATAATAAGGTTCGGCGGTCACAATCATGCCGAAGGTTTGAATATCGCTGGTGGTATCGATCTTACTGGTCGACCCCATGCCGTAGTCGCCCAGCGTCAACTCACCGAGATTGACCGGGCGTCCATCGGGCGAGATAGCCCACAGCACGTAGGTCAGATACTCCGGACCGAAGCTGCTCGGTGGCGCCATGTTCTTGAACTCGGCGTTAATCTTGATTACGCCGCGCTCGCTTTCCACCTTGGCGGTTCCTTTGCCTACCGACATGATCGGCGTACCGCCGAAGTCGATCTTGGTCGATCCACCCCGATGCAGATAGTTCACCGCCGCGATGGTGTGTTCCACCACCTCGATACGGAAGATGGGTTGCGCGGAGTTGGGGTCCGGTTGGATGATCCCTTGCGGCTGGGGCGGTCTCTGGGTTGGATTCGCTTCCTGCGCGCTCAATGTAAGGCTCGCGAGCAGGACCAAAGCTGCTGTCTTCGCGTAGAATTCAGGTGCCATATTGTGCATTATGGCACTTTGTCAGCCAACATCAGAAGTGTATCGGATGCAATGACATGCGCGCGTCGGCCGTGGCTTCGTCCCTGCAAAAATTACCGGCATCGCGCAGATTATCGGACCGCGATGAGACCAAATTCACGCAAGGGCTCTCCGGTGTCCGTCGAGAGACGCACCCAGTAGGTTCCCGGCGCGAGTCCCTTCGCCACGCGGGCGGGTGTGCCTCCAAACCAAACCCTGCGTCCCGTCGCATCGACGACTTCGACGCGGTACCCCATCGCGGGCTGGGCGTCGGTCAAGTCGATCTTGAGGTTAAGGGGTCGTCCCGCCGGACATCGCGCGAGAGCGGAGACACCTCCGGCGCGATACGCCTCAAGCGAGATCGTCTGGAAATCGCCCGAAGGTGTCCGCCAGGAAAGCAAGGCAGTCAGGAAGGCCAGAAGGAGCACTGCGGCAGCAGCAATGTTCCGTGTCAACCCGTGATCAGGCAAGCCAATGGCGTATGGGCGAGCTCTGCTGCGTCCTGCGACTTGTTCCGCCGTTGCGGCTTTCATGAGACGAATATAGTCGTCGGTCTGAGCGAGGATCTGTTGACATCTTTCACAAACGAGCAAGTGCTCCTCAAAGTCCGTTGCGTCGTCGTGCGAAAGCCTGCCAAATGCGTAGTCCTCAAATTCATCCTCATGGGGATGCTTAGCGGGAGTCCACATAATTGTCACAGCGTCTGTCCCTTCCGGCGTTCTTATACGTGGCGCCGTACCGAACTGAAACTCAGTTCCTTAGTGGGACAGACAGGCGGAAGTTCTCACACGAACTGCGTGTAAAATGCGATGGGTCAGTTTTTTCTTGCCTAATTCGCCAAATCTGGCCTTCGCTCTCGATTTTAGGAGCCGAAATTGGGTTTCGCTGAGGGCCATTTCACTACAGATCTGATCCTGATCTTGTTCGAGGAGGTAGAATCGGGTGAGAATTTCCCGGTCGCGGCGCGAGAGTTCGCCCAAAACGCGGTTGATCATTTCCGTTCGCTGGCTGAACATCGCCTTTTCCTCAGGATTTCCATCCGGAGCTGCCAACCGCGCGGAGGAATCGAGATCGATCTGCTCGCGCCGGATATGAACCACTTTATCGATATGAGCGGCTACCTGCCGCCGCACGATGGTTCGCACAAACCCCATCAATCGAGAGGGTTCGCGCAACTCTCCGCGGCGGATAGCCTGTACCACCACCACGAAGGTGTCATGGACCTTGTCGTCCAGTTCCTGCGGTCCCAACTGGCGGCACAAGTAGAACCTGATACCTTTGGAGAACAGCATATACAGCTCCTCCATCCCGTCGGTATCGCTCATGCGGATACGATCGACCAGCGCGATCCACTCGGCGTAGGTTTCGGAGTCATCCGCATCCTTTTGAGAATCAATAGCTTGGGATTCCCCCTCCAGCGGAACAGCGGTGACCGCCAGTGCCATTGCCGCCGCAGCCGCGGTCACTGCCTGGCTCAGTTCCTCGATTTTCCTCATCTTGCGCCCCCACTAACCTGGTAGGGAGCCCAATAAGCCGGGGCTGCGCGCCAGGTCCCCGAGTGCAGCATTTCCAACTGGCTGAGCCGCAGTGCCTCTGCCGCCGGAACCTCGCGTAAGTGACGGTAAAAACTGGCAAAAATGTCGCCAGTGGAGTCTCGCACAGGCCATGAAGTGGCGAGGACCACACTTGCTCCCGCCATCTGCCAGGCTCTAGTCAGTCCCAGCAGGCCCGCACCGGCATGCACTTCGCCGGATCCTGAGTCACAGCCAGACATCACCACGATCGCCCCAGGTGCGCGTAACAAGGCAACATCCGCCATGGTTAGGGGTTCACTCTCGCCTTTCGGCCCTAACCCAAAGGCAATAAAGGGCGTACTCGAAGAAATCACATGCGTCGCAAGGTGGATCACCGACGGTCCCAGAGCGAGCTGTTTCAGAAACAGATCCCGTCGAGCCTCCGCACCTTCGAGTAAGACAGTCCCACTCCCGCCCCAATTCCGAACGCTCGCGCTTAACTCCTGGGCAGTGCCCACCAAACGGCCGAGCTGCGAGTCGGCATCCGCACCCGCGGTCAGGGTCTGAAACAGCTTAAAGAACGGTTCCGGCTTCTTCCGCACCGCCCAACGCGGGTCCGCCGCGTTGTAAATAGGATCACCAACGCCCAGGAACCATCCGGTTCCTGCTTCTGGGCGCGTGCTTAACAGCAACGCCCCGGGTATCGTCTGCACAGAATGCTCCGACACCAGATAACTCACCTTGCCGTCCTTCCGCTCCGTCACGAGTGCAGCAAACGGCACCTCGAACAGTATCCCTTCCAGGGAAAGCAGCCACGATGGCTTCGCCACCGCGTCCTGCCCAAGCTGGCTAAATAGCTCCCGATAAAGCTGTTCTCCCAACTCAACCGCTGTCGGCCGTCCTGCCCGAACCGCATCCTCCAACGCCAAAACCTTGGTGCGAATCTCGCCCTCCGCCGCAATTTTCTGCACGTGCAGCGTTTTCCGCGTGATCGCCCAAAGATAAGACTCGCCGTATCCCAGGTGGAAACTAAGTAGTACTTCCGATTCACTTAGTCCCTGTTGAAAATGTATAAGTGAAGTCTGATCGTGAAAACTCTCGTAGTTCTTTGCTGGAAACCCAAGTCCCGCTTTGGCTTCCATTTCCATGAGTTCCAAACGGAGACGGCGGGACTCCTCGCTGACAGGCCCTTTCCGCAGCATCTTAGAGTCCACAATGCGGAGTTTGCTGAGTGTTTCCCAGTACATAATCGGAACCTTGCGGTGCCAGACTTCGGAGAAGGCCAGATTCTCGCGAAGATTTGCCGCCCGATTCAGTTCCACTGCCTCAAACGCTTTTTCGGCCCACCGCTGATTCCGGGTCTTCAGCGCTTCCTCGGCCGCCGCCACGATGAAGGAGTCGAATACATTCTGCACAAGCTCCTCATTCGCCGAGGTCAGTGACAACCCGGTTGGCAGAACGCCGAGGCGCCAGCGCGATTCGAGTTCAACCGCTTCCTCAAAATCGGCCAGGGCACCCGCCTGATCTCCAGAAGCGGCGCGGATCTCCCCGCGCTGATGTTTGAGCAGGTATTCGGAAAGCTGCGGGTGTGTGTTCAGCGCTAGATCCGTAAAGCGCGCGGCTTCGCTCAGGTCACCCTGTTCGAGCCTCAGTTTTCCCATCCACGCCCAGGAAAGTCCCAGCTCCCACCGTGAGAAGCTCTCCCGCAAATGGATGCCCTCTTCGATTACCTTTTCCGCATCGTGCAATTTTTGTCGCTGGCGTTCTCCGGTCAACAGATGGGCGCCCAGAAGATCCAGTCCGATGGCTTCGAGCGGCTTATTTCCGGACCTCTTTGCCGCTTGAATGCTCTCCCGGTAAAGCGGGGCGGCCACCCCGTCACCACGATCGAGCACTTCCCGGAGGCGCGCCAATTGTAAGAGCAGACTGGGAAGGAAGTACGGGCGCCGCAACGCCGCTGCCATCGCACGCCCCTCATCGGCTTCCCTCTGCGCGGATTCGAAATCATAAACCTGAAAATAGAGCGAGGAGAGATTCACGGCGATCGCGCCGAGTTGCTCCTTATTGTGGATCGATTGCGCGTGCCTCTTCGCCTCCAGCCAGTCCTGGAGCGCGGCGCGGTAATCCACCAGCGCCAGGCGGCAGGCCGCCATGCCGCTCAGATAGCCGACCACCGCTCGCTCGTCGTGCCGGCGCACCGCGTCATCGTAGCCCTGCCGGTAATAGGTCTCGGCGCCGCTAATGTCGCCAGCGCGGCGCGCCTTATCGGCGAGTCTGGCGATCTTGTGCGAATCTGGCGTGCCCCACCATGCCTCGAAGGAAGACTCTTCGGGCAGGATGGACGCCGAAGGGCGCGAGCTGACCACCCACAACGTGAGGATCACGCAAAGGCACCGGGGGATGGTTGCCATTGCTAATCCACGCTGACTTACTGGAGAGTCATACTACCAGGAAATTTTGGTTATGCCAAGCTAGTACTACCCAAAAAATGAAAAAGCCGCCCGGTTTCCCGGACGGCCTCTTCCTATTACTACGCGATGGAGCTTAGTAGTCCATCCCTCCGCCGTGTTCGCCGCCGCCGCCCGGCATGGGCGCCTGCTTCTTCTCCGGGATCTCGCAGATCATCGCTTCGGTGGTCAGCATCAGTGCGCTGATCGACGATGCGTTCTGCAGAGCCGAACGAGTTACCTTGGTCGGATCGATGACGCCGGACTTCACCAGGTCCTCATACTGCGCAGTAGCGGCGTTGAAGCCGTAGTGCGGGTCTTTGTTCGCGCGGATCTTCTCGATGATGATCGCGCCTTCGAAGCCCGCGTTGCCCGTAATCTGGCGAACCGGCTCCTCACACGCGCGGCGGATGATGTCGTACCCGATCTTCTCATCGCCTTCGACCTTCAGATTATCCAGCGCCGATGCCGCGCGCAGCAGTGCCACGCCGCCGCCCGGAACGATGCCTTCTTCGACAGCCGCGCGCGTGGCATGCAGAGCATCCTCGACGCGAGCTTTCTTTTCCTTCATCTCTGTCTCGGTGGCCGCGCCGACCTTGATGATCGCCACGCCGCCGGCGAGCTTCGCCAGCCGCTCCTGCAACTTCTCGCGATCGTAGTCCGAAGTGGTCTCTTCGATCTGCGCGCGAAGCTGCTTGATGCGGCCCTCGATGCCTTTGTGGTCGCCCGCGCCATCGATGATCGTGGTATTGTCCTTGTCCACCGTGACGCGCTTGGCGCGACCCAGATCTTTAAGCTGGACGCCTTCGAGCTTGATGCCCGTTTCTTCGAAGATCGCCTGGCCGCCGGTCAGGATGCCGATGTCTTCCAGCATCGCCTTGCGGCGATCGCCGAAGCCCGGAGCCTTCACCGCGCAGGCGTTCAACGTGCCGCGCAGCTTGTTCACGACGAGAGTGGCCAGCGCTTCGCCTTCCACTTCCTCGGCGATCACCAGCAGCGGCTTGCCCGAACGTGCGATCTGCTCCAGTACCGGCAGCAGGTCCTTCATGTTGCTGATCTTTTTCTCGTGGATCAGGATGTACGGATCTTCGAGCACGCACTCCATGCGCTCGGGATCGCTGATGAAGTAGGGCGAGAGGTAGCCGCGGTCGAACTGCATACCTTCGACGGTCTGGAGATCGGTCTGCATGGTCTTCGACTCTTCGACCGTGATCACGCCGTCCTTGCCGACCTTTTTCATCGCTTCCGCGATAGTGTTTCCGATGGTCGGATCGCCGTTGGCGGAAATCGTGCCAACCTGCGCGATCATGTCGCCGGAAATGCTCTTCGAGTGCTTCTTCACTTCTTCGACAACCAGCTCGACGGCCTTCTCGATGCCGCGCTTCAGGGCCATCGGATTGGCACCGGCCGCGACGCTCTTCACGCCTTCGCGGTAAATGCACTGCGCCAGAATGGTTGCCGTGGTGGTGCCGTCGCCGGCCATATCGGAAGTCTTCGACGCCACTTCGCGCACCAGCTGCGCGCCCATGTTCTCGAGCGGATCCTTCAGCTCGACTTCTTTCGCCACCGTCACGCCGTCCTTGGTGATGGTCGGTCCGCCGAACTTTTTCTCGAGGACCACGTTGCGGCCCTTGGGTCCCAACGTCACTTTCACGGCATCCGCCAGTTGGTTCACGCCGCGCAGGATCGCCTGGCGGGAATTTTCGCTATATACAATTTGTTTTGCAGCCATGATTGAAATTCTCCTTACTTAAGCAGCTTTCGCAGTCTTGGAACCGCCCTCGAGCACCGCGAGAACTTCGTCTTCGCGCATGATGAGGTATTCGGTGCCGTCGAGTTTAATGTCCGAGCCAGAGTACTTGCCGAACAGAATATGATCGCCGGCCTGGACGTCCAGGGGAATCAGCTTTCCGTCATCAGCGTGCTTGCCCTTGCCAACGGCAACGACCTCACCTTTCTGCGGCTTTTCCTTTGCCGAGTCGGGAATAAACAATGCACCGACTTTTGCTTCGTCTTCTTCGAGCCGTTTAACCACAATGCGGTCGTGCAGCGGTCGAATGTTCATAGATCAACCTCCTTGGGTTTTGTTAAAAAATGCCTGACATGAATCAGTAGGGGCACGGTGTTACTTACTCGCCGGGTCCCAGTGACTATTATTAGCACAGTCCGCGGTCGAGTGACAAGATTTTTTTGTAAATATCTGATTACGGAAGATTTAAAATTTCAATCTGGCGCTCAGTAGGATCGATTGCTGAGAGCCGGATCTCCATTCTCTGCGCGGGCATCTTGCCTGGAAACCGTTCACCCCATTCGATTAAGACCACCGCCTCGCGATCGAAAATATCGTCCAACCCTAGGGTCGCGAGCTCTTCCACCTTATCCAGACGGTACAAATCGATGTGATAAACCCGGCCCTCGCCATATTCGTGGATCAGAGTGAAAGTGGGACTCGCGACTTCCTCCGGTTCCGCGACGCCCAACCCGTGAATGATCCCTTTGGCGAGCGTGGTCTTGCCGGCGCCCAGATTCCCTATTAATAGGATGCAAGCCCTGGCCGGCAAAGCGCGCGCGATCATCCGCCCCAGCTCGACAGTCTCTTCCTCCGAGGACGTTTTATAGACACTCACGGATGGCTCTCGGCAGATAATTCAGCAGGTCGGTCGCGAGCATGCACTTATCCGTCCACTCGTCGGCGCCGAGTTCGCCCGCGCGGCCGTGGAGCCATACCGCGGCACGCACCGCTGTGGCGATGTCGTCCGGATGTTGCGCGACCATCCCGGAGACAATGCCGGTGAGAATATCGCCGGTTCCTCCCTTAGCCATCGAGGGCGAACCAGTGGGATTCACCCACACCTGGCCGTCCGGCAGCGCAATGAGCGTGCCCTGACCCTTTAATACCAGACACACATTGCGATCGCGCGCGAAAGTTCGCGCCGTCGTCAGGCGATCGGTAAACTTCCCGCCCACCAGGCGAGCCATTTCACCGGGATGCGGCGTCAGGATGGTTTCGACGCCTCGCCCTCGAAAATCGGTGCCGGCGATGGAGTTCAGCCCATCGGCATCGATGATCATGGGAATCTTCACCTCGCGCATCAGCTTGGCAAGCAGCTCCTTTGCCGGCCCCAATCCCGGACCGACCGCGAGAACCGTCTTCTTCTCCAGCGAAAAATTCTCCAACGATTCGGTCATCAACTCCGGCACTAACTTCGACGCGTCCGCGCAAGCCACGCTCACCAGTCCGGCGCCCGCCCGCAAAGCTGCAAGGCCAGCCATCGCCGCCGCGCCCGATTTGCCCGGCGCACCGCCGATCAGCAGCACATGGCCGTACATTCCCTTATTCGAATCTCGCTTCCGCGGCTTGAAAATCCCGGCGAAATCGTGGGCTTCTGAAAGAAGCAAATCGGATTGCAGGAATTCCGGCGGAATTCCGATGTCGGCAACGATCATTCGCCCGACATTCTCCGGCGTCATCACCAGCTCGACCTTCGGCGCCGCAAATGTCACCGTGATATCTGCGCGCACGCGCATGGCCGACGGGATGTCGACCGCGACAATTTTCGCTTGCGGAAAATCCTCGTTCATCGAACGGATCATCTCCGCGTAGCGGCCCTGTACCTCGCCTCGAAATCCAGTCCCCAGCAGCGCGTCGACAACAATCGTTGCTTCCGAGCCGCGACCATCGGGAGCGGTCTGCTCCGCGTCCACCCGCACGACCTGCAACCCCGCGACGCGACCTTCCAGCTGCCGCGCGACCACCAGCCCGTCGCCGCCATTATTTCCCTTGCCGCAGAAAATCACCACCCGCTGCGACGCAAGGGGCGCGAACTCGCGTTCCAGAACCTCCACCACGCAGGTTCCCGCACGCTCCATCAGGACTTCGCCCGGAGTACCCGCCGCGATCGTTCGGCGATCCGCCTCGCGCATCTGTTCCGCAGTCAGCACATTCATACCGGCGCCTCATTCAGAGCCTGCTCCAGTTTTTGCAGCCCTTCTTCCTGCCCCATCACGATCAGGTGATCGCCCACCGCGATGCGGGTATCGGAGGCTGGATTGAACACCATCTTGCCGTCGGCCTTGCGGATGGCGAGCACGATCACTCCCATCTCACTGCGAATCTGCATGCCCGCGATGGTCGCGTCGACAAACGCGCTGCGCGCTGAAACGCGCACCTGCTCGATGTTGACCTTCACTTCCATGTTCTGGGTAGTGAAATCGATGAACTGCTGCACGTGCGGCTTCAACAGGGCCTGCGCCATGCGATGCCCGGTGCTGTTGTACGGTGCAAATACGAAATCCGCGCCGGCGCGGCGCAATTTCTCCTCCGACGTCTGCTCCGCGACACGGGCCGTGAGCTGGATCTTTGAATTCAGAGTCCGCGCCGAAAGAATCAGGAACAGATTATCGGCGTCGGATGCCAGGGTGGCAATCAGCCCCTTGGCGCGATCGATGCCCACCTCGCGCAGCACCTCGTCGCGGCTCGCATCGGCCAGCACGGCAAGCATTCCCTCCTTGATGGCGCGCTCCACTTTTTCCTCGTTGTGGTCGACGATCACAAACTTCGCGCCTTGCAGCCGCAACTCATCCGCCGCGCCACGCCCCACGCGGCCGAAGCCGCAGATGATGAAGTGGCCCTGTAGTGTCTCGATCATTTTCTTGACCCGCCGCTTTCCGAAAAATTGATTCAGTTCCAGTTCAATAATGGTCTGCGTCATGCCGCCGATCGCCAGCAGCATCACGCTCACGCCGAAAAAGATCAGGAACGAGTTGAAGATCCGCCCGATGTGGCTCAGCGGGCGAATCTCACCATAACCGACGGTGGTTACCGTGGTCAGCGTCATGTAAAACGCGTCGAAGACCGGATAATGCTCGATCAAT
Source organism: Bryobacteraceae bacterium (assembly GCA_049521275.1). Classification (GTDB taxonomy): domain Bacteria; phylum Acidobacteriota; class Terriglobia; order Bryobacterales; family Bryobacteraceae; genus Palsa-187. The sequence continues at coordinate 24,414 of JBEKOZ010000002.1, forward strand.
ACGAATCCGGCCGTGCCGCCGCCCAGCACGATCGCGAGCGCAATCGCGATCAGAGCCAGCCGCCGCGGGAGATGATCCATCTGTTACATCTTACGTGGCGCGAGCTTCAGCCTGCAGCCACTCGCAATAGAGCCGCGACCATCGGGAGCGGTCCGCCGACTTTTTTCCGAGCCGTGACCGCAGGGAGCGGTCCGACTTTCTCCGCATCCTGTGAACTCTACGAACTGCCGATCAGGATCCCGGTGATGAGCACGAGAACCCCTCCCACGCCCACCTGGAACGCAGCCGAGTACCACGGCGTATCCATATAACGATGGCGAATATAGCTGATCACCGCAAGTTCAATAGCGACGACAATTCCGGCGATCGCCGTTGCCAGCCGGAAATCGTGGATGAGATACGGAAGCGTGTGGCCGATGCCGCCGGCGGTGGTCATCAATCCGCACACCGACCCGCGAATCAAGGGACGGCCGCGCCCGGTGAGCGATCCATCGTCAGACAGCGCTTCCGCGAATCCCATCGAAATTCCCGCGCCCACCGATGCCGCGAGGCCCACCAGGAAGGCGTCCCAGCTATTCTTCGTCGCGAACGCGGCCGCGAATACCGGCGCTAGTGTCGATACGGACCCGTCCATTAAGCCGACCAATCCAGGCTGAATGATCTGCAGCAGGAATAGTTTCTCGGCTCCAGCGTCTTCCGTGGCGCGAGAATGCTCGTCCAGATGCTTCTCTTCCATTGACCCTGCGGTCCGCTGATGCTGGCGTTCCGCTTCTTCCAGATCGCCCAGCAGCTTGCGCGTCGACGCGTCCGTCACTTTTTGCAGAGCTTTCAAATAGAACTGGCGCGTTTCCATCTCCATCAATTGAGCCTGCCTGCGCGCGGCCTTGATTCCCAGCGGCCGCGTAAGCCACAGCGGCCTGCGGCGGACGAATCCGGAAACATCGTCGCGGCGGATGAGCGGGATGTGCTCGCCGAAGCGTTCTCTATAGAGCGCGAAGAGGCTTGCGCGATGTTGGGATTCCTCGGCCTCCATCTCTTCGAAGACTCTCGCTGAGGCCGGATAGTCGGCCCGCAAGCCATCGGCAAAATCGCCGAAGATGCGGGCGTCCTCCTCTTCGAGAGAGATTGCGAGAGCCAGGATTTCCCGTTCGGTCAGGTCCTTGAAGCGCTTCGTCATGTCTATTAAGAATAGTTCGCCAAAGGCTTCCCTTGACATGTAAGTAAGTACTTACTTACAATGAGCTTATGTCTCCCGCCCCCCATCGCCTGGCCGCTCCCCGTCTGAAGGCCAACGACCGGCGCCGCCAGTTGATTGAAGCCGCCATGGATCTCTTTTCGCGCAAGGGTTTTGCCGGCACCACCACCAAAGAGATCGCGCTCGCCGCTGGAGTCTCCGAGGCGATCATCTTCCGCCACTTTCGAACCAAGCGCGATCTGTACACCGCCATCATCGAACACAACATGCATTCCGCCGGCGCCAGGCAGGTGCTGGCCGGGATCGAGGCCTGCATGAAACTGCGCGACGACGAAGGGCTGTTTCGCCTGATCGCCAGGGAGATGATCGAGGGTCATCGCCAGGACGCGCGCTTCGAGAAGCTCATGATGCACGCGAGCCTGGAGGGTCACGAGCTCGCGACGATTTACCGCAGCGAATTCGGGCTGCCGATTTTTGCTTCGCTGCGCGCCTACCTGAATCGCCGCCAGCGCTCCGGGGCCCTGCGCCACATCGATGCAGGAGCCATGATCGTCGCCATTGCCGGGATGGCGCACTATTACGCGATGAACGTGGAGAACTCCGATCTGAACGGCCTGTGCCTTAACGACGAGCAGATGGTAGAGGCCTTCACCCGGATCGTGATGGACGGGATTCGCCCTCCCGCGGCCCGCCACGGAAAGAAATCAAAATGAGAAACGCATCCTTGATATGTATATTCAGCGCGACGTTGTTCGCGGCCGCGTGCGGGTCCAGACCGTCCGCGCAAGTCTCGGCCGCCGCCGCCGGGCCGAAGGTGGTCGCCGTATCCACTTCGCCCGCAACGCTGCGCCAGGTCTCCGCCGGTTTTGAAGAAACGGGGTCTTTCGTCGCCGACGAATCCTCGGACATTGCGCCCTCCGTCGCCGGCCTCGTCATCGCGACGCCGGTCAATGTTGGCGATTTCGTCAAGCGCGGCCAGGTGATCTGCGAACTGGACCATCGCGACGCGCAGCTGAAACTCGACCAGGCGCGGGCGCAGTTAGACGAAGCCACCGCTGCGGTCCGCCAGGCTCAATCGCGCATCGGCTTGCATGCGAATCGCACCTTCGATGCCGACGCGGTTCCAGAAGTAGCTGCCGCGAAGGCCAGTTACGAATCGGCCGAAGCGCAGGCCAGGCTCGCCGCTGCGGATGCCAAACGCTACGAAAATCTGGTGAAAACCGGAGACGTTTCGCGCAGCGCGTTCGAGAAAGCGCGCACCCAGCTCGAAACCGCGGACGCGCAGGCGAACGCCGCGAAGCAGCAGTACGAAGCGGCGCTGAACGCGGCACGCCAGCTCAACGGAGCGATCGAAACCTCGCAGGCAACGCTCGAAGGCATGCGCGCGCAGCTTGCGCAAGCCGACAAAGGCGTCGCCGATACCACCATTCACGCGCCGTTCGACGGATATATTTCGGCGCGCCCCGTCGCGGCCGGTGAACACGTCGCCGTCACCGACAAGATCGCGACCATCGTCCGCATCGGGACCATGAAGCTTCAGTTGCAGACCCCGGAGCAGCGCAGTTCCCGCGCAAGCGTGGGCATGTCGGTCGTCGCGCACGTCTCCGCGTTCGCCGGTCGCGA
>JBEKOZ010000003.1:0-27228 GCA_049521275.1 Bryobacteraceae bacterium
TGTAGCGCTTCACTGTCAATATCCGCGCAGGCAACCCTTTAAGAGTTGAGGTCGAAGGCGGCGGTTAGGGGGATTTCGATGGCGGGGTTCTCGGCGCGCAGAATGTCGCAGACTGCGCCGGCGGGGTTTTGCTGGGAGTAGAGGAGCGCGCTTTGCTCCTGAGGGTCGACGATCCAGATCCATTCGGCGCCTATGGAAAGATACTCCTGAATTTTGGGGACCATGCGGTCTTCGGGGGAAAGAATTTCGACTACCAAGAAGGGGGCGACGGTGGGGATGCCGGTGCCGATATCGTCGTTGCGCCAGACGGCGAGGTCGGCGACGCGGTAGCGGGTGGGGGAGATTTGGATGCGGATTTCAGGGACGACGCGGATGCCGAGTCGGTGCCGGAGTTGCCGCAGCAGGCTTCCCAGGTTGAGTTGCACGTCGCCGTGCGGAAGTTCGCCCATATTGCGCTCTACGATTTCGCCGTCGAGGTATTCGCAGTCTGGTCCCTCGAAGGCCGTGCGGAGATATTCGCTGACGTCCATCAGCACTTTCGTGCTCATGGGTCAATTATGGCAGCTTATTGATAGGCTTAAGAATGACTCAAGCAACGGCGTTTGGTCTCAAGGTTGAGTTCTCCCGCGAACGGGACGGGCGATGGATCGCCGATGTTCCGGCGCTGCCCGGCGTCACGGTTTACGGCCGGACACGGAAGAAGGCCCTTGCCTCGATTGTGGATCGCCTGGCTCATGGCGAGGCGGTTCCGGCGTCGACATAGTGTCGACGCGGCACGCAGGAGTGCGTGCGCCACGGTCAAAGTTTGGGGCGGGTTCGACTTTTTTTGGGGGAAACGCGTCTTTATGAACGGAGCTACCTAGTTGATCTTCCGCGAGGCTGAAGATCGGGACTTGATCGCGAAGGCGCGAAAAGGGGATGTGGAGGCTTATAACCTCCTGGTTTCCCGTTGGGAGAAGCGCGTCTTCAATTATCTGCTGCGGCTGGTTCGGAATCGCGAGGATGCGCTCGATGTGAGCCAGGAAGCGTTTTTGAAGGCTTATCAGAGCCTGCCTAAGCTGGACGATCCGCAGCGGTTTGGGGCGTGGTTGTTCCGGATCGCGCATAACGAGGCTTTTTCGCTGCTCCGGCGGCGGAAGCCCGAAGGGGAGATGCCGTTTGAACGGGGCGCTCCGGTGCGCGGGTCGGAATTGCTGCCGATCGAGCTCGCGATGGCGGTGGAAACGGCGCTCGGGAGGCTGACGGATGAGCAGCGCGAGGCGGTTCTGCTGAAGGTTTACCAGGGATTCAAATTCGAAGAGATGGCGGAGATCCTGAGCTGCCCGGTTTCGACGGTGAAATCGAGGCTTTATACAGGGCTGGAACTATTGAAAGCGCAATTTTGCGAGGTGCATAAATGAGTTGTGAACAATACGACTGGAAAGGGTACGCGCTGGGCGAATTGGCGGCGAACGATCGCCGCGAGGCCGAAGCGCATGCCTCGGGCTGTGAGGGCTGTCGCGGGGAACTGGCGCAGGTGCGGTTGACGATCGACACGCTCGCGGCGATGCGCGAAGAGGAAGTGCCGCGGCGGATCGCTTTTGTCTCGGACAAAGTATTTGAGCCGCGGTGGTGGGAGATGTTCCTGCGGCCGTCGTTTGGAGCGGCAGTGGTGATTGCGGCCGCGATCCTGGCGCATGGGTATATCATGCGGCCGGCTCCAGTTAGTGAGGCCGTCATGCAGGCGCGGATCGAACGGGCGGTGACCAAAGCGGTGGCCGACGTGGAGCAGCGCAATGACGTGGCTTATGACATGGTCACCAAGCAGATCACGAATATGTTAGTTGCGGATAGGGGGATCGTACGCCAATGAAGAAGATATTGAGTTTCCTGGTGGTGGCGGTTTTGGCCGTGGCGGGAACCAACGGGCTGGTGAGCAGGGCGTCGCTGAAGGCGATGGACGCGAGTTTCGATCAGCGGATCAAGGGGCTGTGGGAAGACACGTTTCTGTCGCTGATCGGAGCCACGCGCGGGGTGTATCTGGACGGCTACGGGGTGGTGTTCACGGCGGAAGTGAGCCCGGTGCCCTCCATGACGTCGATGATGCATCCGACGGTGAGCCCGGAGGAGAAGGTGAAGGCTCACAAGCTGCGCATCGAGAGGATCGCGCAGTTGAAGCAGGCGATGCGGCTGGCGGTAGCGGACGCGGCGGCGTCGCTCGATCCGGTGCCGGCCGATGAGCAGGTCACGATGATTGTTTTTCTGGCCTACAATCCCTGGGAAGATGTGAGCGGCACGCCGGCGCAGTTGACTTTCCAGGCGAAGAAGAAGGTTCTGCTGGAGGCTCGGCGGACGGGCGGCGCGGCACTGACGCAGGTGGTGCAGGTTACCGAAAACTAACCATGCGATTAGGCGAGATCCTCCTCGAACGAAAACAGATTACCGCCGAGGATCTCGATCGCGCGCTGGAATTGCAGCAGGAGCGCGGGGGCGAGAAGCTGGGGAAGATCCTGGTCGATCTCGGCTTCATTGCCATGCGCGACGTGCTGAGCGCGCTGTCCGAACAATTACAGGTGCCGCTGATGGCGATCGACGGGCCGCCGGCGATGTCGCCCGAGACGGAGGCGCTGTCGCCGAAATTTCTGCGGCAGTTCCGGTGTCTCCCGATGGCGCTGCACGATCATACGATGACGCTGGCGATGGCCGATCCGCTGGATTTCGAGACGCGGTCGACGGTGGAAGCGTGCACGGGCCTCGCGGTCAGCGTGGGGATCGCGAACGAGCAGGAAATTCTGGACGCGATCGATCGCTTCTACGGGCACGCGGAAAAAAACGAGACGGAGTTCATCACGCCGGGCAGCGATGCGGAGGACCTGGAGCATCTGCGCGACATGGCGAGCGAGGCTCCGGTGATTCGCCTGGTGAATGCGATGGTGGCGCAGGCGGTGGAGAAGCGCGCGAGCGATATTCACATCGAGCCGTTCGAAAAGGAGTTTCGCATCCGGTATCGGGTGGATGGGGTGCTGGTGAGCCAGGATTCTCCGCCGCGGGAGATGAAGGCGGCGATTATTTCGCGCGTGAAGCTGATGGCCAAGCTGAATATCGCGGAGCGCAGGCTGCCGCAGGACGGGCGCATTAAGGTGAAGACGCTGGGGCGCGAGGTCGACCTTCGCGTTTCGACGCTGCCGACGCTTTATGGCGAGAGCGTGGTGATGAGGCTGCTGGACCGGTCCGCGGGAGATTTCTACGATCTGGAGCGGCTGGGGTTCGACGGGCACATGCTGGGGCGAATGCAGTATTACACTTCGCTGCCGCATGGAATTTTCCTGGTGACGGGGCCGACGGGGAGCGGGAAATCGACCACGCTGTATTCGGCGCTGAAGCGCATCAACCAGAGCGACAAAAAGATCATCACGATTGAAGATCCGGTGGAATACCAGATGGACGGGATCAACCAGATTCACGTCAACACGACCATCGGGCTGACTTTTTCGCAAGGGCTGCGGCATATTGTGCGCCAGGATCCGGACGTGATCATGATTGGAGAGATTCGGGACCGCGAGACGGCGGATATCGCGATTCGCGCGGCGCTGACCGGGCATTTCGTGTATTCGACGCTGCATACGAATGACGCGCCGAGCGCGATTTCGCGGCTGACCGACATGGGGGTCGAGAATTACCTGATTACTTCCTCGCTGGTATCGGTGCTGGCGCAGAGGCTGGTGCGGGTGATCTGCGCGGATTGCAAGGCCGCGGCGGGCACGGCGATTACGCCGGATGGGGATTTGATCGAAGTGTTTCGCGGCAAGGGGTGCGAGAATTGCTTCAACACGGGGTATCGCGGACGGATCGGGATTTTTGAATTGATGGAATTGAGCGAGGAGATTCGCGGGCTGATCATGACCAACGCGGATGCGACGAAGCTGACGGCGGCGGCGCTGCGCAACGGCATGCGTAATCTGCGCGACGACGGATGGCTGAAGGTTCGCAACGGCGTGACTACGGCGGATGAAGTGATGCGCGTGACGCAGGAGTTTTAGCTTTATGATTGTGGCTCTTGAAGGCACCGGGCGTCGCGATGAGTCGCGACGCGGCACGCCTCGGGCGTGCGCCACAAGCGCCGGTTGGCAGTATCTACGGAGCTTAAGGCTATCGGCGCGGCAAGGGGATCATGGCTACTTCTTTTTTCTTTAGGGCTGTGGCTTCCGATGGGAAGCTGCGCACGGGGACGATTACCGCGGAGACGGAGAAAAGCGTCGCGCAGGAGCTGAAGCGGCAGGGGCTGATTCCGGTCTACGTCGGGTTCCAACAAAAGAAGGGCGTCGAGCTGAAGATGCCGACGTTTCAGCGCAGCCACCGGAAGGACGTACTTTTTTTTACCCAGGAATTGTCGACGCTGCTGAATGCGGGAGTGCCGCTCGACCGGGCTTTGGGGATTACGGCGGAGCTGACCGAGAAGAGCAGTTTCCGGCCGATCGTGCTCGATGTGATGAGAGTGCTGAAGGGCGGGAAATCCTTCGCGGACAGTCTGGCTACGCATCCACGACATTTTTCCGAGTTGTACGTGAATATGGTGAGGGCGGGGGAGGCGTCGGGGTCGCTGGGGACCATTTTTGAAAGGCTGGCGGAGTTCGAGCGGACGCGCGACGATCTGCGGGGTTATATTATCAGCTCCCTGATTTATCCGGCGCTGTTGACGCTGGTCGGGCTCACTTCGGTATACATCCTGCTGAATTTCGTAGTGCCGCGCTTTGCGGCGATCTTTTCCGATCCGCGCATGAAGATCCCGACGCCGACGCTGCTGCTGATCCAGACGAGCGTTTATGTAAAGGCGTATTCATTGCCGGCGTTTGCCGTGCTCGCGGCGTTGATCATCGCGTTTCAGGTGTACATTCACACGTCCGCGGGAAGGTTGTGGTGGGACACGCTGCGGCTGCGGACGCCTGTGCTGGGGGATGCGCTGCGCAAAGCGGAGACGGCGCGATTCGCGCGGGCGATGTCGACGCTGGTGGCGGCGAGCGTGCCGCTGGTGCAGGCGCTGGGGATCGCGCGCGGGATTCTGAACAACCGGCGAATCGCGGGGACGCTGGAGCAGGTGGCGCAGGGCGTGAAGCGCGGCGAGGGGATTGCGGGACCGATCGCGCGCGCCGGGCAGTTTCCTCCGCTGGCCAGTCATTTATTGAGCGTGGGCGAGGAAACGGGCAATCTGGACGCGATGTTCAATCGCATGGCGGATATTTACGACGCGGAGACGCGGACGGCGATCCGGCGGTTTACTTCGCTGTTCGAGCCGCTGATTATTCTGGTAATGGGGATTTTAGTAGGGTCGCTGATTCTGAGTATGATGCTGGCGATTACGGGTATTAATGATGCGGTGGTGTAGGAAGAAGGAGTCAGGAGTCGGGAGTCAGGAGTCAGAATGAAGAGTATGCGACGAAGGTCTCAACGCGGTATCACGCTGATTGAAATGCTGGTGGTGGTGGTGATCATCGGCCTGTTTGTGGGGTTGGTCGGCATCAACATGTTTAAGAGGGCCGACGACGCCAAACGCACGGCCGCGCGGGCCAATATCAGCACGTTCATGCAGGCCCTGGGGCTGTACAAGCTCGACACGGGGACGTATCCGAGCACGGAGCAGGGGCTGCAAGCGCTGCGGGTGAAGCCGGAAGACTCCACGCAATGGGCTGGGCCGTATTTGAAGGCGGATATTCCGATGGATCCGTGGGGCCGTCCTTATTTATATAAGTATCCGGGCGAGCATGGGGACGATCCCGATGTAATTTCACTCGGCGCCGACGGGCAGCCGGGTGGAGAAGGGAACAATGCCGATATCCTCAGCTGGAGCAATAAATAGGCGGCGCGGCGTCACGCTGATCGAGATGTTGATCGTGATGGCGCTGATCGCGCTGGTGGTGGGGTTGGCGGCTCCGTCGGTCTCGTCGGGGCTCGATTCGCTGCGGCTGCGGTCGACCTCGGATGCGATGATCGGATTCCTCAATACGGCGCTGTCGCGGGCCGATACCAGGCAGCAGGCGGTGGAGATTGTGATTTCGCCGGCGGACGGAACGCTGACCGCGATCAGCGCGGATCAGGGATTTCACAAGGTCCTCGAGATCGCGAGCACCATCAAGATTCTTTCGGTTCAGCCGGGCGTGGCGGGTGGGGACGAGCAGAACCAGACGCGCCGGTTCCTGGTGTATCCGGGCGGTTCGGCGCCGAAAATTGCGATCGAGATCGGCGATTCGACGGGTCGAAAGCGTCTGGTGAGTGTAGATCCGATTACGGGAGTTCCGCAGGCGAATGCGAAATAGGAAGTTTCAGGGTGGATTCACGCTGCTGGAGGTTCTGGTGGCGACCGCGATCATGGGGGTTGCCATCGCCGGGCTGTTGAACACCATATCGGGCGCGGCGCACAATGCCGCGCGGCTTACCGAGTACGATCGGGCGGTGCTGCTGGCCAGATCGAAAATGGACGAGCTTCTGGCTTCGCCGAAATTGCAGCGCAATGTTCCCCTGGCGGGCGACTTCGATCCGGTCAGGACCGGCGGCGTTCCCTGTTCCTGGCGCGCGATGGTGCACCCGTTTGAAACCATTCCAGGGCCGCCGTCACCGGGATTTTGGGTGGTCGACCGGATCGAGCTTGAAATCGATTGGATGGAGGGCTCGGTGAAACACAGTTTTTCGCTCGAAGGGTTCCGGCGGGGAATTCTCCAGAAGGAGGACATTCAGCCTTGATTGATTCAACCCTGAAATCCGGGAAAAAAGGCTTCACTTTGATCGAGCTGATGATCTCGATTACGCTGGTCGCGGCGCTTGCGACGGGGATGATGATGGCCATGCGCACCAGCCTGCTGTCGCTCGAGAAAATAAATTCGCGGCTCCAGTTCAATCGCCGGGTGATGGGCATGGAGCAGGTGCTCACTCGCCAGATCGGTGGGGTGATGCCGGTGATGGGCGATTGCGGAACCAAGCACACCGCTATTTTTCAGGGCACGCCCGAGCTGCTGCGGATGGTCTCGAGTTACTCGATGGCGGAAGGCGCGCGGGGATATCCGCAATACGACGAGTTTGCGGTGATCCAGGGCGAGAATGGCCTGCGGCTGGTGGTCACCGAGCGTCCGTACAGCGGCCCGTCGAGCACGGCTCCTTTTTGCAGCGACGATCCGGATCATCCGGTTGCTCCTCAGGCGAGTGCTGCGTCGATGATTCTAGCGGACCGGCTGGCGTCGTGCAGTTTTGCTTACCGGGAGGCGATTCCGGATCAACCCCCCTCCGGCAAATGGCTTCCCGGCTGGAACAAGCAGGATCTGCCCGGGGCCGTGAAAATCGAAATGACGCCGCTCGATTCGAGTCCGGCGCTGCTTCCGGTGCTGAACGTCACCGTGCCGATCCACATTACGCGGCTGGTGAGAGGCGTGTATGAAGACACGAAACAATAGACGAGGCAGCGCGCTGTTGACGGTGCTGTGGTTGTCCGCCGCATTGGCGGCGATTGCATTCTCCGTGTCATCGAGCGTGCGCGCGGAAACGGATCGCGTGGATGCGAGTTCGAACGGCCTGCGCGCCTGGTATCTGGCGACCGGCGCGGTGGAGCGCGGGATTCAGTGGATGTATTGGGGGGAGTACTTCAACAAGCCGGATGGGACTCCCTTCTGGAAATTCGCCGCGCCGCGCATGAACATGACATTTCCCAGCGGCGATGCGGTGGTCGAAATGATTCCGGAATCGTCGAAGCTGAATATCAATCAGGCGAGTGCGGGTGACCTGGTGAAGGTGATCACGGCGGTCGGCGGCGATGCCGGGGTGGCCGGCGAAATCGCCCGGGCGATTGTCGACTGGCGCAACGGAGCGCCGGGACCGACCGACTTCGACCAATATTACTTCAGCGTGAATCCGACTTTTCGAGCTCGCCATGCGTCTTTTCAAGAGATAGAGGAATTGCTGTACGTGCGCGGTATGACTCCTGAACTGTTCTACGGAAATTTCGTTGCCGGCGCCGGGCCCGACGGCAAGCAGGGAGCGTTGTATGCGAGCGGCGGTTTAAGGGATTGTCTGTCCGTCTGGGGGTCGATGGGGCCGTTCGACGTCAACAGCGTGAGTCCGGCGCTGATGGCCGCGATCGGCGTGCCGCCGGAGGGCATCCAGGCGATTGTCGCGCACCGCGCTTTGACGCCGTTTAAGAATTCGAACGAGGTGATCGCGCTCGGCGTACCGATGACCCGGTTGATGCTCGGCGGAAATTTTATCTGGACGCTGCGGGCCGCCGCGCGGCTGAGGCGGCCTGACGGCACGCCTTCGGATACGGTGCGGACGGCGTCGGCTACGGTAAAACTGGTCGACCGGCAGAGCTTCCAGATTCCGATCCATATTTTGCGCTGGTACGACGACGCGTGGTCGGAGTCCGCTGTCCTGCCTCCTGGAATGGCGCTGCCCCGGGGTCCTGTTTCGCCACAGCCATGACTCGCCGAAGCCTCAGGAAACTGCTCGCCTTCGGTAGCGGCGTCGGCATAGAAATCACCGGGCCGCGCGGCGCCGAGACCCTGCGCATTTCGGCGGTGCAGGTTCGTCCGACTGGAGCACGGGTCTTGGGCGGATTCTCGATCGAGAACGCCGCGCAGCAGCCGGCCGCGGAATGGGGACAAATCTATTCGGCGTTCCTGAAGAAGCTGGGATTGAGCCACCTGCCGGCGACGGTGCTGTTGCCGCGCGAGGACGTGATTCTGCGGCAAGTGGCGGTTCCCGGCGTGTCGGACAAGGATCTGCCGGCCGCGGTGGGCTTTCAAATGGACGGCCTGCATCCGTACGCCGAAGACGACGTGGTGTCCAGTTGGGCGCGTTTGCCGGGAACGTCCACGGTGCTGGTGGGGATCGCGCGCCGCGCGGCGCTCGAACGATACCAGGCGTGGTTTTCTGAAGCGGGCGTCAAGATCGCCAGTTTCACCTGCGCGCCGGCGGCGATTTACTCGGCGCGGCGTTTATTCGCCTCTGGTCCGGTGCCGGCGGTGCTGGCGCTCGAGGAAGTGAACGGGCGCATGGAACTGTACGGGGAAAGCCCGTCGCATCCGCTTTTTTCGGCGGCGTTCGATGCGACCAGGGAGCGCGCGGTCGCGCTGGCGTGCGCGGAGCTGCGGCTCGATCAAACGATGGAGACGCGTTCGTTCCACGCGCTGCTGGGCGCGGAGCCGGCATTTCCGTACGCGGCGGCGCTGGCCGGAGCTTGTCCTCACCTGTTCCTGGCGCTCAATTTATTACCCGCGGAGTTTCGCTCTTCGAGCTCCCGGGCGCTGTGGATCCCCAACGCGATCGCATTTGGATTGGTGCTGATGGGCGCCGTCGCGCTCGCGGCTTATCCGGCTGTCGAAGACCGGCGCTATCTGCGCACGCTTAATGCGGAGATCGCGAAGATCAAGCCGCAGGCGATGCTGGCCGCGAAGCTGGACAAGGATATCGACGCGGCGCGGCGGAAGACCATTCTGCTGGATCAGTTGCGGAGACGCTCCAAGATGGACATTGATGTGGTCGGCGAGATGACGAAAATTTTGCCGCCTCCGATCTGGTTGAACGCGCTCGAAATCAACCGCACGCAAGTATCGGTTGCGGGAGAAACGGAGCAAGCGGCGCCCTTGCTGAAGCAGATCGACGCCTCGCCGTTTTTTGAAGCGTCGGAATTTTCGATGCAGCCGGTCCGTCTCGCGACGGGGGAAGCGTTTCGCATCCGCACCCTGCGGGAGGCCGGAAAGTGACGCTCACTCCCAGCGGCCGCCGAGCCATCGCATGGGGGCTGGTCTCCTTGATCACCTCGTTAATCTGGACTTATTGGCCGGCGTCCAGTCAACCGGTCGCGGCTGTGGCCGACTCCGCGGATTCGGTCGCGATGGCGGAAAAGCAGATCGAGAAGCTGCGCGAGGCCGCCGCGACGGTGCCGCAGAAGCAGGAAATTCTCAAACAGGTTTCAGGTGACCTCGCGCTGCGTGAAAAAGGGATCCTCATCGCCGATACCGCGCAGCAGGCGCAGGCGCAAATCTTCCAGATTCTTCGCAAACTGGGGCACGATGAGAATCCTCCGGTGGAGCTCCGGTCGCAGGAAATCGGCGCGGTGAAGCCGTTTGATGAATACGGCGAGGTGTTCGTGACCGTGCAAATCGAATGCGGAATCGATCAACTGGTCAATATTCTGGTCGGACTTGCCGCGCGGCCGGAGCTGATTGCCTCGAACGAATTGCGCATCACCAGCTCCAACGCTAAAGACAAAACGATCGGAGTGCGCCTGATGGTCAGCGGGGTGGTGCCGCGAAAACTGGTCCCGGGCAAAAAAGGAGCGGGTGCATCTTGAACCGCAAATTGATCCTTCTGAATCTCGGCCTGGTGGCGCTGGCGGGCTGGCTTTTCTGGATGCTGCGCTTGAAGTGGGTCGAGCTGCACATGCATGAGAGTACGGTGCTCGCGTTGTCTCCGCAGGTGCGGAAACGGCTGGTTCCACCGCCGCCCCTCCCCCCATTCAAGCCCATGGCGGCGTCGGACTACAACGAAGTCGCGCAGAAAACGCTGTTTGCCAAGGACCGCAATCCGAATGTGATTATCGAGGTGAAGCCCGTGGCGGCTCCTCCGCCTCCGCCGCCCATGCCGGCGCTGCCTTTTTATTACGGGACGATGTCGATCGGCGATCCGCCGGTGATCATGCTCAAGCTGCCGAAGGACACGCAGAAGCGATATCACGCCGGCGAGAAAGTCGGTCCCTTCGAACTGGTGAGCTTCGATAGCGAGAAGATCGTTTTCGAATGGGACGGCAAGATGGTGGAACGGAAGCCGGAAGATCTGAAGGAGAAGGAATCGGCAACTCCCGAGGCGGCGGCCGCAGCCCCGAAACCGGCGGCGGCTGCTGCTGCCGCGCCGGTAGCCAAGACGATCTCGTCGGACGAAATGAAGGATGCGGACAGGCTCGGTCTCGATGAAGGAAACGTCCGGTTGTGCGTGCCGGGAGATACATCGCCCTCGGGCACGGTGGTTGGGGAGTACAAGAAAAAGGTTCTGAACGGCCCGTTTGGACAGACGTGCACGTGGGAGAAGCAATGATTTCGAAAAGGCAGTTTGTAAAGGCGGGATTGATTCTGGGATTGGCGGCATGGGCGCGCGGGCAAGCCCCCCCGGTTGCCGTTCCACCGGCTCGTCCACCGGTCACCGCGCCGCAGGCGCCGGCGGCAGCGAGGCCGGCCCCGATGGGCAGGCTGAACCTGGAGAACGCCTCCCTCACCGCAGTGATCGATCAACTGGCCCGCGCCTTGAAGCTCAATATCATCGTCGATCCCGCGGTGAAGGGCAGCATCACGCTCAACACCTATGGCGACACCACGAACATCGATCCGCGCAATCTGCTCGAAATGATTCTGCGCATCAACGGCTTTGGCTTGATTCAGGACGGCGAGCTGTACCGCGTCATTCCGCTCAAACTGGTCAAGAACATGCCGCTGCATCCGGAAATCAACCAGAAGAATATTCCCGAAGACGACCAGACCATTCTCAATCTGGTGTTCCTGAAGTACGTAAGCGTAGACGAGCTGGTAAAGGTGTTGAAGGAGTTTGCGGGCGAAAACTCGGAAATGGTCGGGTACACCCCCGCCAATCTTCTGTTTCTGCTCGACAGCCGCCGGAACATGCGGCGCACGATGGAGCTGATCGCGGAGTTCGATAGCGATACGTTTGTCAACCAGCGCGTGCGGTTATTTGAAGTGAAGAACGTCAAGCCCAGCGATGTGGCGAAGGATCTCGATGGCATTTTTAAATCGATCTCTCTCGACGCGAAAACGTCTCCGGTGCGCTTTATCGGGATCGACCGCATCAACACGCTGATTGGGGTGGCGCCGAATCCGGGCGTTTTCGACACCGTTTCGGACTGGCTGAAAAGGCTGGATGTTCCGGTGAAGATCACGGCCGGCGCGGTGGAAATCAATGTTTATAAGGTGTACTACGGCCGCGCGGAGTGTCTGGCCCAGGCGCTCACCCAGTTGTTCAATCCCTATGCAACGGGAATCGGCGGAGGGTACGGAGCCGGTGTTGGGAACTCCACCAATCCCTATGCCAACAACGTCGCTGCCGGCGGCTATGGCAACAACAATGCCTACGCGGGAGGCACGCAGGCGTACGGCGGTCTTGGCTCCGGTGGTCTGAACCCAGGAGGCTACGGGAATCAGAACAGCTTCAATAGCGGATTCGGCGGCTCCGGGGGCTGCGGCGCGAGCGGCCTGAACGGTGGCGGCGGTTACGGCGGCGCGGGGTACAATGCCTCGCAACTCTACGGCGCTCCGGCTTTCGGAGGTTATGCCGCGCAGGTGCCCGCCGCGAACCTGACGGGTCAGACGATCGGCGCCGCGGCTGCGGGTACAACGGCGGCAACAGGCACCGCAACCGCTCCCGCGGTCCCGGCTGTAATCCCGCCGAGGATCATCGCCAATCCCCTGGACAACAAGCTGATCATTCAGGCGGACGCGCAGCAGTATCAAAACATCCTGAAGGTGCTCAAGGAGCTCGACGTACCGCCGCGCCAGATTCTGCTCGAAGCGAAGTTTTATTCGGTCCAGCTGTCGGACTCGTTCTACAGCAGTATTACGGAGACCCTGGCCCAGAACGGAACGACCGGTTTGTCGCCTCTCCAGTTTCTCGGCTCCTCCATATTTAATGGGACCACCAACGCGCTCGGTCTTACCACGGGCATGCTGGTCGGCCAAAGCCGGCAGTTGCTGTTGGCGCTCTCCGCCAACGCGAGCCATAACTTTTCGAAACTGCTTTCCGAGCCGAGCCTGATTGCCACCGACAGCATTCCCGCCACTATAACCGTGGGTACGCAAGTTCCCGTCAGCACCGGTTCGACGACGGTGCCCTCCGCCGGCGGCGCGGTAATCTCCTCCTCGGTTTCCTCGGAAACGACTGGAATTACGCTGCAAGTGAATGCGCGGATCAATTCGAGCGGCGTAGTCACGCTGATCATCAACCAGGAAAACAGCAGCGTGGACAACGCCGCGTCGAACGGCAGCGGCACGGCCTTCGACCAGCAGGTGGTGCAAACCCAGATCACCATGATGGACGGGGATACGATCGCCATCGGCGGCATGATCACCGAGCAAACTTCCAACAACGTCAGCGGCATTCCGGGATTGATCAACATTCCCTGGATTGGAGGGTTGTTTGGATCCAAAACGATCAGCAAATCGCGCTCCGAGCTGATCATGTTCTTCACACCACATGTGATTTTCGACGAAACCAACCTCATCGAAGCGAGCGACGAGCTCAAGAGCCGGATCAAACTCTTCAAGAGGGATATCCGGCGATTGTAAGCGGTTTTTGGTAAACGGGCCGATTCCCGATCTGCCGGGTGGCAAAGGGGGTTGGCGGTTCCGGAAACGGTCTCGGCAAACCCCCTCCGCTCAGCCCCTCCGATTCTCCGTTCGAGCCGGGATTACCGCCATTCCCTGTTCGAGCTTGACCCGGGGCCGCCAGGCGTGCTCGAATAGAAAAACTGCCACGGGAGAATCAGGAGTAGGTTTTCAAATGCAACTGCCACTTTATGCTTGACTTGATCGGGCGGAGAGTGGTATCAATGATTTGACTGCGTCCAGGGTGTAAAGCAGTTCAGGCGGATTCATTGACCGTGAGTCCCGCGAGCACTGAGAGAAAAGTAGATAAGTTGAAACACGAGAAGTCTTAAAAAGTAACGATGAGCTTAGGTAACAAAGTAGTCGAGCGAAGATCAGCCAGAGTGAAGTCTTGCGGCTGGGAAGCTCGGTTCCCGAGGTTCTTAAAAGCTGAGGGGATTGCAAATTGAGGCTCAGGTTGAAAAAAAGAACTTCCATCAATTCAATTCCAAAAATTCACAAGGAGAAGGAAATGGCAGATTTTCGCAAATGGTTATTCGCGCTTGCCGTAGTGGCTCTGCTCGCAGGGTTCACAGTACCGGCCAGCGCTCAAAATACAGCGGTAGTGTGCACCGTTCAGTCGGCTACGGACAATTTGCTGCGCAGCCAAGGCTACACGGAACAGGTGGGCGACGTGCTTTTGTCCTGCACCGGAGGTATTCCAACGCATGCGGGCATCGTCGTTCCGTCGGTCAATATTCAGATCTTCGTATCGTCGGTGAACATTACCAGCCAGATCACCGCGGTGCAGAAGTCCGGCGGCAGCTTCGACGAAGCCCTGCTGATCATCGACGAGCCGAACTCGGCGTCGAATCCCAACACCCAGCTTTATAACTGCGGCCAGACGGGATCCAATGAGCTCACTGGGTCGGGCGAATCGGGATACGGCGTATGCGCCATCACCAGCGATGGCGTGCCGCAGGACACCTATAATGGCACCACGGGCCATCCCAACGTGTTCCAGGGCCGTCAGGCTCTCGGAAGCCTGGTTAACAATTCTGTAGTGTTCCAGGGCGTGCCGTTCGATCCTCCGGGCTCGGCGACCCGTTTCCTGCGCTTCACCAACGTTCGTGTCAATGCCAACCAGCTTGGCATTATCAACCCGACGGCGCAGGTTTCGATCACCATGGGAATCACGTCTTCCGGTAACGCCTCCCTGCCGCTCAACATTCTATCGTTGGCGGTTGGCACGATTCAAAACGGCCTGACGGTCGGCACTGTAGGGACTGGTAGTTTTGCACAGTGCATCTCCGAGTTCAATCCACTTCCGACTCCGGGCTATGGAGATACAAACCCGACACTGTACGCCGGGTCGCCGATAGTGCGGTTCTCTGAAGGGTTCGACACCGCCTGGAAGCCCAGGAACATTGTCGAGACCGTGAACAACGGCACTGCGACGACTGCGAGCGGCGACGGATTCCTGTACAGCACCACCAGTCCGATCTTGGACGGGGCTATTTCGACGGATTACGCTCAAAACGTCCCAGGTGTGAACTATTACACGGAGGGTGGCTTCTATTTCCCAAGTCTGGGTTCCGTTCCCTCGCCGAATCCTCCGAACGGATTCCTCACCGGAACTGCGGTTTTTGGGGACACTCTTTACCCCTTCGCTGACGCCGTAACGGGTATCGCCACGGCGGGTGAGGCCACGCAGGGTACTCGTTTGGCTCTCACATTGGCCAATATCCCGTTAGGCGTTACTCTGTATGTTCCGCCGGTGTTGTTCCTGTTCCGGCAGGGCACTACGTACGTCAATCCGGACACCAACACAAACGCTCTCAATTATGCGACCGGCGTCGCAGTGCTCACCAACACGGACGCTTACGGAAATACCGCGTTCAATCCGCCGACCGGGCTCACTGCGGGTGGAGATCAGCCGCTAGTGACCGTTTCTCAGACCAATGGCGGCGCTCTGATCGTCTACGAAATCCTGTTTTCGGATCCGTTCTCGAACGAATACATGGATGTGCCGATCGTGGTGTCCTATGCGGTTAACTTGAGCGCGAACCCGCCGCTCGGTCTGCCGCAGCCTAACGTGACGGCCACCTATACCGGAGGCTTCGCTCCGTTTGAAACCGCTCTGACGGCTGCTACGCTGTCCGCCGATCCGATTCCACGCTTCTTCTATCAGAACCAGGGTGGAAACCTCTTCGTTATCGCCCGGTGCGCCTGCAACCTGCTCTGGCCGTTCGTGACCCAGCAGTACGGGTATGATACGGGGATCGCAATTGCGAACACCAGTTCGGATCCATTCACTGGTCTCTACGCGGGCGCGGCCCAGCCACAGGCTGGAACCGTGACCTTCAACTACTACGGCGTAGTCGGGACAAATAGTCCGCCTCCCGCCGCGCAGACCACATCCGCCAGCACTCCGATTGCGTCTGGCACGGTGATGGTCTACACGCTATCTCAAGGCAACGTAGCGATCGGCCTTGATAATCGTGGCGCTAACTTCACGGGCTACCTGATTACCCAGGCTCAGTTCGAGTACTGTCATGGTTTCGCATTCATTAGTGCTCTGAATGCAGGCCCGACTAGTGCTGGAATCTCCGAAGGCTATCTCGCCCTCGTGCTTGATGGCAACGGGCTGTCCCCGCGGGCTTCCCCGCTGGGTGAGAGCTTAGGCCAGTAAGTCGCTTCAGTCAGTTAAGTGGAAATGGGAGGAGCTTCGGCTCCTCCCATTCTGCATTTTGGCCCCCTTCGAACAAACTCCTTCTGCGCGAACATTTTTCATTTGACCTGTTTTTTGCTATCCTGATCTACTGCGGGGTATGGTACACTCGTTGGTGTTCCTCCCGCGTCCAACTTGTCTCCGAGAGGTCCCTTCATGTCTAAACGAAATTTGACCCTGGCGGTCGGTGTGTGGCTTGCCGCAAGTGTGGCCGCGTTGGCCCAGCCCGGCGTGGGCTACGTCTTCCAGCTCCCTGGCCAGAACAGCACCAGCGGCCAGATCTATGGCTATCCGTACGCCGCCACTCCGCTGACCGCCGCGATCAATGCGCTCGGCCCGAACGGCACCAGTCAGATCGTGGCGAAGCCCGATGGCACCGGATTCTACGTTTCCGGCACCACCCTTCAAATCGCCAATAACACCTTTACGACGTTCACGACTATCAATGGGATCGCGTCGGCGCCAACCGCGGTGGCGCCCACACTGGACGGCAAGTATGTCGTCGTCGGAGCGGGTGACGCTTATGTGATCTCCGCCTCCACCAGCGCGATTGTACTCAACACGAGCACGGGCGGCACCATCGCCGGAATTGCCATCAGTCCCGACTCGAAGTATGCGTATGTGCTGACGAACAGCTTCACCAATAGCAGCGTCACCGAAATCAACCTGGCCACGCTGACCAAGGAGTCGCCTTCTCTGACCTTCCAATACAGCGGAGTGACCTCCATCGCGTTTTCCCCTCTGGGTTTGCTTTACGTCGCCGGCCAGAACCGCCTCTACGAAATCAATCCGACTACGATGAGCCTGACCACGAATGGCCCAACCGGCAACGGAGTCGTTGAGCTCAACGCCATTCCGGGCCCGATTCACTTCACGCCCGATGGAACCACCATGTACTTCGCGAACACCAACGCCAACATCACGGGTCCGTCACTCTACCAGGTCATTCTTTCAAATCTCGCTACGGCATCGTGGCCTACGGTAATTAACAACACGGCCCCGCTGCTGAGTGATGTTCTCGTCGCTGGAAACAGCAGAGTGTTCGGGATCTCTCCGTCCTCAACAACCCTATACGACGTAACCACCGCGCCGACATTGGCTATGTCGATCAGCTCCTCGATCGGCACTTTGAGCAGCCAGGCGCAAAATGTCTCGGCTGCCGCGATTTCAGATGAACTTCCTCCCACAGGTGCGAGCGGCGGAGCCATCTATCTCTATCTCGTCATCAAAACCAACCTCTACCGCGTGACGCTGAGCAATAACGCCATCAGTCCCCCCACGGCTGTCTTGACTACCGGCGGAATCCTGCAGTTCGTCGGCGTCCCGCCCAACAGCGGCGCGGGATCGTTCCTCACGTTCAACAGCAATCAGACCGTGGCGCAAGGCACGAGCTCACTCCCGCTGATCGCCCAAGTCCTCGACCTTACAGGGCGCCCGATTTTCAACCTGCCCACCGCGTTTACGGTTCCGTCAAGCAGCGGCGTGGTGATCGCGAACCCTGCTCCCACGACCAACGCCAACGGCTGGGTCGAGACCACCATCGTTGCTCCCAAAGTGCAAGGCACTTTTACCGTGACGCTTACCGCGGGTACCGCCAATACCAGTTTCACCATTAATGTGCCCGGCAAGGGAGGCTCGGGCGGCACCGGACCCGGTGGCGTTACCCAGATGTTCATTGTCAGCGGAGATGGCCAGCTGGTGGCGACAGATTCCTCGACCTTTGCGGATCCTCTCACGGTCCTGGTTACGGATGTGAACGGCAATCCGCTCAACGGTGTCGGGGTGAGCTTCAATGTGACCTCGGGGGACGGTTTTGTCGGCGGCCAGAGCACCGTCACCGGCACCAACGGCCAGGCCAGCGCCAACTTTGTTGCCGCCAATCCGTCGCTGAATGGACCTTTCGAAGTGGATACGGTGGTGGCCAGTTCGCCCTATGGCTCGGTGACCTTCTATGAGATTGAGTACCCCATCATCGTCGCCGGGAGCAACCTCCCATCGTTCCCTCCGCAGATCACGCCGAGTTCAACGGACGTTATCCTCAGCGTCGCGGAAGGCGCGGTGGCGCTGAACGCCTTCACTGCTAAGATAACCCCAGCCGCGCCCGCTATCCCCACGGGAATTCCAGACGTCGCGATCAAAATCATCGACCCTAATAATCCCCCGGCCGCGTCGAAATACGCCAGTTGCCAGGGTTCCACGCTTTCCGATAACACGGGAACCGCGCACTGCAACCTCATCGCCACCTGCGGCACCGGCCTGGGAACCTTCGGCATCGCATTTCTGGTTGGCGACCAGCAAGGATGGCCAGGCACCCTCACCGTCACGCGGGGCCAGGCCCAGACGCTCGCCATTGTGGCTGGAAACAATCAAACCGGCCCAACAGGTCAAGCCTTACCCATCGCGCTCACGGTCTCGGTTACTGACGCGTGCCTGAACTCCATCCCGGGAGCGGCAGTCACCTGGGCGGTAACCCAGGGTTCGGCGACCCTCTCAAATGTCGTCAGCACCTCTAACTCCAACGGGACGGTCAGCGCCCATGTAACCTTTGGCGCCGCAGCCGGTGCGGTTCAAGTCACCGTAACGTTGGGCACATCGAGCATCGCGACCTTCTCCTTAACAAGCCAGGCGGTGGCCAGCACGATGACCATCATCAGCGGCAATAACCAGACTACGACCGTCAGCAGCCCCTTCCCTACGCCGCTCGCAGTGCAGATCACCGATGTGAATAACAATCCCGTCGCCGGCGTGACGGTCGGCTTTGCAGTGTCTTTCGGAAATGCCAGCCTCAGCGGCGTCTCGGCTGTGACCAACGCGCAGGGCCAGGCTTCCATCACCGCAACCGCGACACAAACACCAGGCAACATCATCGTCACGGCTTCTTATGCAACCGTGAGCGCCTCCTTTAATCTCACCGCGGTTCCGATTGGGCCGACACTGAATGCCACCAACATCCAGAATGCAGCCAGCTTCCAGAGCGGACTGGTTCCCTGCGGACTGGCTACCGCGACCGGGAACGGCCTGGCAGCGGGCATCACGGGGACCGTCTCCGGAGCCAATTATTTCGCACCCCTGCCTCTTACGCTTGACGGCCTCTCTTTATCCGTGAACGGCGAACCGGCGCCGATTTACCAGCTCAGCAACACCAACGGGAAACAGCAGGTAACCTTCCAGACCCCGTGTGACGCTGCTGTGGGTAACAACGCCGTGGTTGTGGTCAGCCTTAATGGAGCCACCACGACGGTGCCTGGCGTCTCGATCCTCGCGGCCCAACCCGGCATCTTCTTCTACACCGCTGCGGACGGCAACCCGTATGGCCAGGTCATCGATTCGCATGGCAACTATGTCACTGCCACCAACCCGGCGACGCTCGGAGGGAACTACTATCTCGTTGCCACTGGGCTAGGTCCGGTGACGCCGGCAACGGCTACCGATAGTCTCGGCGTGAACGGCCAGAATGTCGTCGACCAGGTTATCGTTGGAGTCGCGAACGCCGGCGTTCCCGTCTTCGCGGCGTACTATCAACCCGGCGAGGTTGGCGTCTACGTCATCGGCTTTACGATTCCGTCGAATCTGACGCTCCTCAACACCGGCCAGGATCAGCCTCTGGCGCTCGCGGTGGAGGTCAACGGACAATTGGTCTTCGGCAACGGCGTCTATATTCCGGTGGTTCAGTAAAGCTCGTACCAGGCACGACGAAAGGGCCGGACCCCGCGTCCGGCCTTTGTTTTAAGTCGTGGCTTCCGACTGCATCAGCAGCGCATACTGGGTCTGAACCGTCCCCACGGCGAACGCTGTCGTTACCGGGAGCGTCGCGGAGCCGGTTTGGCCGTAGGCAGGCACCGAGGTATATCCATAGTCCTGCCGCAGCATCATCGTTGTCTGGGGATCCCACCCCTGCACCATGATCTGGTTATCGATCAGATAGCCCTGACCGGCCAGACTTTGAGCCAGCGCGTCCCTTGCCGGACCTACCGGCATATTCTGAAGCGCCTGTACCGCGATGGGCTGCTCGGCCCAGTAGGCCTCGGCCTCCGTTTCAGTCGGCGGCGCCGCACTGCCCGTCGACGACGCTGCGCCCGAGTTCGCGGCACCAATTACCGACACCGGCCCCCCTGAAAAGAGCTGCTCCATGGTTCCAGGCGCGGTTGTTCCCGGCGCGGTTGAAGGGGCAGTGACGCTCGAGGAGCTGGACGTGGCTTCGTTCGTCGCGGTTGGCGGCGAACCTTCCGTGCTCGCCGCGGCAAGAAATTGGCGAACGCCAGAGTCTTGTCCCGTCCCCTCCCTTGATTCATTGCGCTGCCGCTCGAGCGCGGAAGCCAATTGCTGCGCAAAGAAATCCGCCGTGCCATTGGAACTCGAGGACATCGGCGCGAGAGTCGCCTGAGCATTAGCCGACTCCACTCTGCTGTCTAAAGAAACCATGCGATCACTGCCTCCACCCTGCTCAAGGCAAGTCGATAGCCAATCTCGACGCAGATGTTATTTCGAGTCCGTGAACATTAAGGAAATCGGGAAAAATTTGAAGAAAGGACTCACCACAATACGATAAGGAATACGCCCTTTCGGCTCCCAAACATTCGTTGGACCGCTCTTATCCGTCGGATCGTATTCGAGCGTCAGCACGGCCTTACCGTAGCCGGGTAGGGTAGTCTTGTCCAGCGTCGCTTTCAGGCCGCGCACGGCAGGTCCGTCAAGCCCAATTTGAATTTCTCCGGCAACTCCGTTCGTAAACACCACCTGCACAATCGATGGCTTGTCCGCCCTCATCGTGACGTTAGGCTTGTCCACACCCATTTTTGCACTCTTAACAATGTCCACGCCTGCTTTGTTGATATCTTCCGGAGCAAAGCTCTTGGGCGCTGACACCGCCCCCGTTGGTGACGGTGGTCCCTGTGGTGGTTTGCCATCAGGACAAATGTTGCCGCCCATCGGCGTCGAGGCAATGGCGCACACATCGTACGTCCAGCACCACTTCCCGTTCTCGAGCTTCCATCTGGTCGGCATCGGCTCGTCTAAGACAAACGGATGACCTTGAATGAGCACGTTTCTCTTTCCGACCACCAATACCTCGGCCTTGGTAAAATTATCCGTAAAGGTCACCTTATCGACCTTAAACGAAATAAACTTCTTCTTGCCCTGGTCGTAGAAGAAATCCTGCGTGTCCGCAGCTACAAAAGCCTCCGCCTTGCGAGGCGAAAATGAGCCCTCCAGAAAATTCGAATAGAACCCGGTCACCCGCTCGCGCAAAGCCTGCTCCACGTCCGGCGGCGCTTGCTCCTGGGCCAACGCAATCAGAGGAAGAAACAACAGGCAGGTCCGTGAAATCATTGAACATCACTCCAGAGAGAAGTACTCAGGCGAGCTTTGGCTGGGAGGCAGGGACTCGAACCCCGATACGCGGCTCCAGAGGCCGCAGTCTTACCATTAGACGACCTCCCAGTGACTGCCTTCATCATACTATGATCGACGAATCGTCCGCCGCTTTCGTCCCGATCTTTTCGCTATTTACCCTCACTCCCCGCGGAGCGCTCTCGCTGGATCAATCCGCGTGGCTCTCCTTGCCGGAACGTAGCAAGCCATCGCCGCCACCGCCGCCATCAGCAGCGCGACCCCGCCCAGCGTCGCTGGATCGGTCGCGCTCACGCCCACCAGCACGCTTTTCAGCCATGATGCGATCCCCAGCGCTCCCCCGATTCCGATGGCGATGCCGACGCCCGTCAGCTTCAAGCCTTGCGCGATCACATCCCGCAGCACGTTGCGAGGCGTCGCGCCCAGCGCCATCCGCACCCCGATCTCATGCCGCCGTTGCGCGACCGCGTACGCGTTCACGCCGTAAATCCCCACCACCGCCAGCAGCAGCGCCAAAGCCGCGAACGCGCCCATCAGCTCCGTCTGAAACTTCGGCTCCGCCGACCGCTCCCCAAGCGTATCGGTGATCGATCCCACGTTGCTGATTGGCTGCTCCGGATCAAGTGACCGCATCTCCCGCTCGACCGCAGCCGTCAACCCCTTCGGGTCCATGGACGACCGCAAAATGAAAAGCACCGCCTGCGCCCACACATTCTGCGCATGCGGCGCATACAGAATCGCATCGCCCGGCGCCGCCAGGTCGTTCGCTTTCACGTTCGCCACGATGCCCACGATCTCCGCGTGAATCACATCTTCAAACCCGCTCGGCAGCTTCGGCCTCCCCAGCAGAATCCGTTTTCCCACCGCGTCCTGACCGGGAAAATACTTGTCGGCGAACGCCTGGCTGACAATCACCACCGGAGGCGCTGTTTCATTGTCCGTCTCCGCGAACGCCCTGCCCCGTTTCACCACGATCCCCAGCGTGCTGAAGTACTCCGGACTCACCGTGATGTAGTTCCCGTCCGGCATCTCCGCCGGTTCTCGCGGAGGCGATGTTTCCAGATCGAACGGCACTCCCATGGTGGCCTTCTGGAGCGGCAGCGCGGTCCCCAGCGCCACGTTCTTCACTCCCGGCAGCGCCGCCAGCTTCGCCAGTGCCTGCCGGTGAAACGCGAGCGCCCGCGCCGCGTCGTATTTCGCCACCGGGAGGAACAACCGCAGCGACAGCACCTTCCCCGGATCGAACCCCAGCTCTGTGCTGGTCAGCGCGCGCAGGCTCTCGATCATCAGCGCCGCGCTCGCCACCAGCATCAGCGCCATCGCGACCTCCACCGCCACCATCACCTGCCGGAATCGCTGCCGCCCGCGGCCTCCCGTCGTCCCTCGCGCCGAATCCTTCAGCGTCTCCTGCACGTCGGGCCTCGTCCCCGCCAGCGCCGGCGCGAGGCCGAACAACACTCCCGTCGCCATGCTGATCGCGAGCGCAAACACCACCACTGCCAGATTCAGCTCGATCGGCGCCGCCGTTGGGATCGCGTTCACCGGCACGAACTTCGGCGCCAGACGAATCAACAACCACGCCAGCGCGAGGCCCACCAACCCGCCGCTCAACGACAACAGCACGCTCTCCGTCAACAGTTGCCGCGCCACCCGTCCACTCGATGCGCCAAGCGCCACTCGCACCGCTATCTCCCGCACCCTCTCCGACGACCGCGCCAGCAGCAGACTCGCCACGTTGGTACACGCGATCAGCAGCACCAGCCCCACCGCCGCGAACAACAACAGCAGCCGCGTTTTGAAGCTCTGGTGGATCAGCGACTCCTGAAAATCGCCCACCTCGATCACCCACCCCTTGTTGCTCTTCGGATACGCCGCCGCCAGGCTCCGCGCGATCCCCGCCATCTCCGCCGCGGCCAGCTCCCGCGTCATCCCCTTCGCCAACCGGCCCACCACCGTCACCCAGCGATAATCGCGATTCTGTTTATTCAGCGTAATCGGCGTCCACAGCTGATACACTCGCGAACCAAACTGAAATTCCGGACCCGTCACCCCGATAATCGTGTACGTCGCCGTGTTCAGCTTCAGTTGCCGTCCCAGAATATTCGGGTCCGCGCCCAGCTTTTCCCGCCATAACCGGTCGCAGATCACCACCACTTTTCTGGCTGCGGCCGGATCGTCGATGCCGTCTTCCTCGGGCAGGAACGTCCGCCCCAGCGCCGGCTTCACGCCCAGCAGGTGAAAGAAGTTCGCAGTCACCATCCCGCCGAACAATTGTTCCGGCCGGTCCTTCGCCGCCCACGCATACGACACAAAGATCCACCCCGCCAGCTCCTCGAACGATCGCGACTGCTTCCGCCAGTCCAGAAAATCCGCCGCCGAAACCCGCGCCTTGTTGCCCTCCGGATCTTTGTTCCACAACAGCATCAGCGCCGCTGGATCCCGATACGGCGGATGGCTCAGCAGCACCGCGTCCACCACGCTGAACATCGCCGAATTGGCGCCGATCCCCAGCGCGAGCGTCACCATCACGGCGCACGTCATGCCCGGCGATCGCACCAGAATCCGCGCGCCGAACCTAAGGTCCTGTAAGAGTCCGTCCAACACGTAAGCAACATCATAGCCGACTATTTTCACCCCGTGTCCACGCCGTTTCTGCCGATGTGTTCATTATGGTGGTTTGCGAATTGATTGCCGCGGCTTGTTTCCTCGCGGCGCTCGGCTTTTTTTCGGCGTGGCTCGCCGCCGGCCGGAAGCTTGCCCGCGCCGAACAGGACCGGCTGGCGCTCGACAATTCCTACCGCGTGTTCGAAGAAGAACGGCGCGTGTTCGAGCTGATCGCCCGCGGCGCATCGCTCAAACATGTGCTGGACGCCCTCACCGGGGCCATCGAACGGATGGTTCCCGATTGCCTTTGCTCAGTGCTGCTGGTCGATCCCAAACGCGGCTGCCTGGTGCAAGGTTCGGCCCCCAATCTGCCGCCCGGTTATTGGGACCTCTGCCAGGCTCTCCCGATTGCGCCCGATCTCGGCAGCTGTCCCTCCGCCGCGTTCAGCAATCAGACTGTGATTGCCGAAGACATCGGCACCGATTTCCGCTGGGCGCCGATTAAGGACCTGGCTCTCGGCTTCGGCCTTCAGTCCTGCTGGAGCGTCCCCATTCGCGATTCCGAAAAGCATCATGTCATCGGCACCTTTGCCATGTATCACCGCCATCCCGCCAAACCGGCGGCGTCGGATTTGCGGGCTGTCGAAACCGGCGCGCAGCTCGCCGGCCACGCGATCGAGCGTTTGCGCACGGAGCAGAGGCTGCGCGAATACACGGAGCGTTTCGCGGTAGCCGAACAGGTCGCCGCGTTCGGCATCTGGCAATGGGACGCCAAGGACAACCTCTTCACGCTATCGGAAGGCGCCGCGGCCATCAGCGGACTCGGTCCCGGGGCCTGCCGCGTGACCGCGGCTGAGCTTTCTTCCACCATCCATCCCGACGATCAGGCCGCGGCCAGGGTGGTCCGCGAGCGCGGGTACGCCGAAGACGGCTCGAATGAGCTCGAATTTCGCCGCGTGTTCCCGGATGGCTCGGTTCGTTGGTATCGCAGCCGGGCTCGTACCGAATTCGAAGGAAGCGTTCCCAAATGCATCGTGGGCGTGGTCCTCGACATCACCGGACACAAGGAACTTCTCCTGCATCTCGAGAGCGCCAAAGCCGCGGCCGAATCGGCGGTTCAGGCGAAGAGTCAATTCCTCGCCAACATGAGCCATGAGATTCGCACGCCTATGAACGCGATCATAGGCATGACCTCCCTGCTGCTCGACCTCGATCTGCCTCCTGACGGCAACGATTACGCCAATGTCATCAGTACCTCTTCTGAATCGCTATTAAGCATCATCAACGACATTCTCGACTTCTCCAAGATCGAGTCGGGCAAGCTCGATTTGGAGTGGATCCCCATCGCCCTGCACGAGTGCCTGGAGGAAGCTGCCCGGCTTCTTGCGCCGAAAGCAGCCGAAAAAGGCCTCCGCATGGCGGTCGATATCGACTCCTCGCTCGCCGAGTGGATTTATGGCGATGCCACCCGCTTGCGCCAGATCGTCCTCAACCTCGTGGCCAACGCCATCAAGTTCACCGAAACAGGAGAGGTGGTCGTTCGCGCCGCCAGAATCGCCCGGCCCGATGGCCGCCACGAATTTCACGTCGCCGTGTCCGACACGGGCATAGGAATTGAAGCCGCGCAGCTCGACCGGCTCTTTCAGTCTTTCAGTCAGGGCGATTCCTCCACCACCAGGAAGTTCGGCGGCACCGGCCTGGGACTCGCGATCTCCAAGCGTCTCAGCGAACTGATGGGCGGCCGCATGTGGGTCGCAAGCGAGCCGGGCGCCGGTTCCACTTTTCAATTCACCCTTCCCTACCAGCCCGCCCCGGACCAGAAGACGCCTCTGCTTCCTTCGGGAAGTTGGATCGGGAAGAAGGTGCTGGTGGTGGACGACGATTCCACCAATCGCTTCATCCTCACCTCTTATCTCGAGAAATGGAACTTTTCGGTGAAGGCCGTTGGCTCCGGCCGCGAGGCGCTCGATCACCTGCGCTCCGAGCCCTGTGATCTTCTACTGCTCGATTGGAACCTGGTGGGAATGGCTGGCTCGGAGTTAGCCGCGGCAGTCGATGCGGAGTTTGGCACAGCCGCGCCGCCCATGGTCATGTTGAGCTCCAGCGCCTCACTTCATCAAAAGGACGGCCCCTGGGCGGCGGTGATGAGAAAACCCATCGGCCGTCAACACCTCCACCGCCTGCTTCTGCGGGTTCTGAGCGGAGCCGTCGAACCGGCCATCGGCGCCAAAATTCTCGACGGCGACCTGGCCCTCCGCGCGCCGCTCCGCATTCTCGTCGCGGACGACAACCTGATCAATCAAAAAGTCGCCATCCGCCTGCTCAAGCGCTGGGGCTACCGGCCCGACGTGGTCGGCAACGGAGTCGAAGTTCTGGCCGCGCTCGGCCGCTGCGACTACGACCTGGTCCTGCTCGACGTCCAGATGCCGGTGATGGATGGCCTCGAAGCGGCCCGCCGCATCCGCGCCGAGGAGGTGCCGGACAAACGCCTGACGCTGATCGCGCTCACCGCCGGCGCGATGAAAGAGGACCGCGAATCCTGCCTGGCCGCCGGCATGGACGGCTATTTATCCAAACCATTGAACGTCCAGGAACTGCAAACCACCCTCGAAAACTGCCCCCGCTGTTCCCCCGTGGCGTAAGCTTCAGAATCGACGACGGCTTCAGCCGGCGCTACGAGCCGTGACCGCAGGAAGCGGTTCTTCCGGTCCGCATGCTGACGCATGGCGGTTCAGTGGACGCTGCATTCACGGCTTATCCCTCTCCTGAACCGCCATGCGTCAGCATGCGGACAGACATCAACCTCTCACCTTCCCGACCGTCCGGTCGGCAGCAAAACCCAGTTGACTTCGCCCCACGCTCTTGATAGCTTTGGTGCACGGTGGACCACGTAAAGTCTGGGATCATTCTCCTCGCCGCCGCATTCGCCTTAGCCGGTCAGGACGGCAAGCTGAGCGCCGACGACGCCAAAAAACTCAAGGATCCCGTTCCCTTTACCAAAAAGTCGATTGCCCACGGCCGCGATATCTTCCTGAGAAACTGCGTCGGCTGCCATGGCGACAACGGCAAAGCCGAAATCGACGTCGTCGCCCATGCCACGGATCTGACCGATCCCCAAGCCTATCGCAACGGCGCCTCGGACGGCGAAATCTTCCGCAGCATCCGCGACGGCGCGGGCGCCAGTATGCCATCCTTTAAATCGGAGATCGACAAGGAAGA
>JBEKOZ010000004.1:0-28636 GCA_049521275.1 Bryobacteraceae bacterium
ATCGAGTGGGTCGACCGCCTCCTGGCCATCGACGGCGTCGAGCGGCGGGACCGTCCCGATGGCTCCGTCAGCCTGGCGGTTCGCGGCCTGGAGTTCGCGCGCGTGGCCGGCGATGAGCTTCTGTTCGGGCTGGACCGCAAGCACGCGGCGGGCGGCGACGCGCATCTCCTCGAAACCGAACGCATCGCCCAAGAGCTCGCGCGAATGCGCAATTTTCGCGCGATCGACCGCTCGAATCCCCTGTATCTGCGCCATCCCGAGGCGTGGCTCGAAGCGCAGGCGCGGGCAGGGATCGAAGCCCTCGACGCGATGATTTACCCGCACCCTCTATATGGGCAGGTCCCGCAGTTCGCGGCTGGAGAGCGCGGCATCATCGATCTCCTGGGCGTCGACCGCGACGGGCGGCTCGCCGTGATCGAGCTGAAAGCCGCGGAGGATATCCATCTGCCTTTACAGGCGCTCGATTACTGGATGCGGGTGAAGTGGCACCTGGATCGCGGCGAATTCTCCGGACGCGGCTATTTTCCCGGAATTGCGCTCACGGGCGTCGCGCCGAGGCTGCTCTTGGTCGCGCCCGCGATCGAGTACCATCCCACGAATGAAACTATTTTAAAGTACTTTTCGACAGAGGTACCGGTGGAGAGGGTCGGCGTCGGGTTAGAATGGAGGAAGGAACTGCGCGTGATGTTCCGGTTCCAGTCTGAAACATGGCCTTCGCTGTCCTCCAGCAGATCAAGGGAGCACTCTCCAGCCTGAACCCGGCGGCTGTGCGGGAAGACGCGGACCGGCAGGTCAGAATTTCCCTCATCGCCGCGTCGCCCGAATCGCTGGGGCGCATGGAGACGTTCTTCGCCCCGCCTCATTTCTCGCTGGAGCGCCGCGCGGAGGCCGTCCGGCTCCTAGTGCGCGGTCCCGCACTGGGATGCGACCTCGAAATTTACGATTCCTCCCTGCTCCGTCCCAGCAAGGGATTTGCCCTCGATCTGGACGCTCCCGACGACGGCATCCGCCGCATCCTGAAAAAACGCGAAGACCTGATGCTGCCGCTGGCGCGCAATCTTTATCCCTTCCGCAAGCCCGCCGCCCATAAAATCATCCGCGCCGTGGCCAAGGAAAACGCGATGTTCAGCCTGGCGACGGCCATCCCCGATATCATCCCGAGCCTGGCGTCGATCCCGTGGGCGTTTGGCGAGTTCACCTCCGACACCGCATTCCTCACCATGAACCAGATCCGCATGGCGTTCCAGTTGGCCGCAGTCAGCGACCGGCCGATCGGATATCGCGAGCAGAAGTCGGAAGTCGCGTCGATCATCGTGGGCGCGTTCGGATGGCGCGCGCTGGCGCGGGAGCTGATCGGCAAAGTGCCCTTCGGCGGCGGCTTGATTCCGAAAGCGGGCATCGCTTACGCCGCGACGTTCGCAATCGGGCTATCGCTCGAGCGGCTCTATCGCCTCGGCTACGGATTCTCGCGCGATGAGCGCAAGGCGGTGTACGAGGAAGCTTTGGAGCATGGCAAGCAGATCGCCGGGATGCTGCTGGATTCGGTGCGGCAGAAGAAAGCGGTGTAAGAAAATCCGCAGTCCGGATGAAGGTCAAGGACGCAATCAAGCGTATCGAGTCCGACGGCTGGAAGCTTACGCGGACGCGCGGTAGTCATCGTCAATACCACCATCCTTACGAAGCTGGCACGGTTACGATTGCAGGTCATCCTTCAGTTGACTTGGACCCAAAGGCCGAGAGATCTACACTGAAACAGGCAGGGCTGCGATGAGTAAGTACACAGTTTTCTTTGAACCGACCGCCACTGGTTATAGCGCCCATGTTCCGGATCTTCCCGGTTGTATCGCAGCGGCCTCGACGCTTGAAGAAACGCGCCAACTCATGCGAGAGGCGATAGAGTTTCATATCGAGGGTATGCGGATGCATGGTGAGGTCGTTCCTGAACCGACACCGCATATCGAACAAATCGAAGTGCTGGCATAAGTGAACGTAACGGTTTGATACGCCACTCGTCTCGCACCACTGCCGAAAGAGTCACGTCAGGCTGTCCGCTCCGCCTCCTCCCGGTCATTCCACTAGCCCTCAAACCTAGGGCACCGGGGCGTAGTATCCCTTGCGATACTGCGCCTTCAGCTCCGGCATTCCCGCCGGAGGCACCAGGTCGAGCTTGATCTTGCGGTACTTGCCGTCGCGCTCTAAATTCACCGGCGAGTATCCTAATAAATACTGATTGCGCAGCTCGAGGCCGATCCGCTCGCTTATTTGGGGAAGGTCGTTCAAGTCGTCCACCGCGTAATTTCTGCCGCCGGTCAGCTCCGCGAGCTCATTCAGGAGCCTCGGGCCGTTCCGCTCCTCCACAGGACGCTTCTTGGGCGAGTCCTCCAGATCGTAAATGCCCATGGCATAGATCTGCACGTCGGATTCGAGCAGCGCATTCTTGATCTGCCCCACCGAATAACGGCTGCAGTTATCGCCGCCATCGGACACAATCACAATCGCCTTCCGTGCATTGCTCGCTTTCTTCATCTGCTGAATCGCCATGTGGATCGCATCCAGCAGAGACGTGCGGCCCACGGTTCGGGTGTGAACGATGTGCTGGTAGAGTTCGCTCGAATCGGAGGTAAAGGGAATCGCCAGACGAGGCCGCTCGTTAAATTCGACCAGAAAGAACTCATCCTCGGGATTCGCCGTCTTGAAAAATGCGGCCGCCGCCTCCGACGATTTGTGCAGCTTGTTGTGCATGCTCGCGCTCGCGTCGAAGACCAAGCCGATGGACAGCGGCGCGTCGTCTTTCGCGAAGTGAGTGATGGGCTGCTCGACGCTATCTTCGAAGACGCGAAAATTCGTCTTGCTCAGATCGGTAACCGAACCGCCGAGCGGAGTCGTCACCTGAACCGGTATCAGGACGAGCGAAGCGTCCACCCGCAACGAAGCCGGAGGCAGTTCCGCGGCGGGCCTCGCCGCCACGCGCGCAACGATCTCGACGTTTTGAAAAGCGTTGCCGCAGGAGCAAAACAGGAGCGCCAGTAAGAGAATACGCGCCATGCGAGTTTGCCAGTATATCACCTCGAGGATTCGCACGGTTCGGACAGTTACACTAATCATCATGAGCCCTCTCCAGGCCCTCGCACTTGTGCTTCTGGGCACGACGCTGCTCGCGCAGCCTCCCGCCGCGCCGAAGCGGCCAGTGACCGATACTTACCACGGAGTCGTCGTCACGGACGATTATCGCTGGCTCGAGAATCCCTCAGATCCCGAGGTGAAGGCGTGGAGCGACGCGCAAAACTCGGCCGCGAGAACCTATCTCGACGGGTTGGCGGCGCGAGCGGCAGCTTACGACGAGCTGAAAAAACTGTACTCCCAGCAGTCGGTGCGGTATTCCCAACTTATATACCGCGGCAGGGTCTTGTTCGCGATGAAGACACAACCGCCCAAAGAGCAGCCCGTCCTGGTGACGCTGAAGTCAGCCGACGACCCGGGTTCTGAGCGCGAGATCGTCGACCCCAATCGGATCGATGCGAAGGGAGGAACAGAGATTGATTTCTACCAGCCTTCGCTCGATGGACGATACGTGGCCGTTTCGCTTTCGACCGGCGGAAGCGAGAGTGGCGACGTGCATGTTTATGACGTTGCGGCGGGGCGGCCGCTCGCGGACGTCATTCCACGCGTGAATGGAGGAACCGCGGGCGGCAGCCTGGCGTGGAACGGGGACGGAACGGGGTTCTACTACACCCGCTATCCGCGACCGGGTGAACGCCCGGCGCCGGATCTGGATTTCTACCAGCAGGTCTATTTTCACCGTCTGGGTACGAAGACGGAGCAAGACGTGTACTCGCTGGGCCGGGATTTCCCGCGGATCGCCGAGATCGCGCTTGAGACTTCAGAGGACGGAAAGTTCACTCTGGCGCGCATGGCCAATGGCGACGGCGGTGATTTCGCGCATTACTTGTTGGGTCCGAAGGGCGAATGGACTCAGGTAACGCGGCTTTCCGATGAAGTTTCGGCGGCTGCGTTTGGTTCGGACGGAGGCTTGTATCTGCTGTCGCGGCAAGGCGCGCCGATGGGAAAGATTCTGCGGGTGCCGCTTGCGCAGCCCAACTTGGCCGAAGCGCGCCTGATCGTCCCTGAGAGCAAGGTCGCGATCCACGATCTGGTGCCCGCCATGAGCCGGCTCTACGTCGTCGATCAAACCGGTGGTCCTTCCCAGGTGAGGGTTTTCTCGCTCGACGGAAAAGCGCGCGGCACGGTGCCGTTACCGCCGGTTTCGTCCGTGCGGGGCGTGGTTCGAATCAAAGGAGACGAGATTCTGGTCGACAGCGCAACGTACCTGACTCCGCCCGCGTGGGTTCGTTATGAAGTAGGTTCAGGGAAGGTGACGCCCACGGCGCTGAAGGAAAAAGGAGCGGCCGATTTCAGCGATTGCGAAGTGATTCGCGAGTTCGCCACCTCGAAAGACGGAACCAGAGTGCCATTGAACATCATCCAGCGGAAGGGAACCCGGCGGGATGGGAACAATCCGGTGGTGCTGTACGGCTACGGCGGATACGGCATCAATCTGGAACCCGCCTACAACGTCGCGCTGCGGCCGTTGCTGGATCGCGGGGTGGTGTACGTTTACGCGAATCTTCGCGGAGGCGGGGAGTTCGGGGAAGCCTGGCACCGTGCTGGCATGCTGACGAAAAAACAGAACGTTTTTGACGATTTCGCAGCCGCCGCCAAGGGGCTGATCGAGCTTCGTTACACCACGCCCGCAAGGCTCGCGATTGAAGGCGGCAGCAACGGCGGGCTGTTGATGGGAGCCGCGCTGACCCAGCATCCGGAGTTGTTTCGCGCCGTCGTCACCCACGTCGGCATTTACGACATGCTGCGCGTGGAACTGCAACCCAACGGCGCCTTCAACGTCACGGAGTTCGGCACGGTGAAAGAGGCCGATCAGTTTCGGGCGCTCTACGGTTATTCGCCGTACCACCATGTCACGGACGGCACGCGGTATCCGGCGGTTCTGTTCCTCACCGGCGCGAACGATCCTCGCGTGGACCCATCGCATTCGCGCAAGATGACGGCGCGGCTCGAAGCCAGCGGGACCAAGTTGCCCGTGTTGCTGCGCACCACCAACGCCGCCGGGCATGGAATCGGTACGGCGCTCAGCGAGCGCATCGCGCAGCAGGCCGATGTGACCGCTTTCCTGTTCGATCAGCTGGGGGTGCGCTGACGGCCTCTCTTTCAAGAGTCAGACCGCTCCCGCAGGTCGCGGCTCCAAAGCGCGATTTTCAATAGAGCCGCGGCCTTCGGGAGCGGTCAGGCCCTTAAGTGCGCTGATCAGTATCGCCAACTAGTCAAATCCGCGCCCGGCGGCGCCGTTTTCCGAATGCGCTCCATAATCTGGGACACGTACATCTGATTGTAGTGCAGGCGCGAATACCAGTTCGGCTTTTCCGGATCGCCATTCCAGCAATGCTCGGCGCGCGGTCCGTAGCGAACCTCGCCTTCATAGGGAACGCCGTGTCCGGGGGTTCCGGTCTGCTTCAGAAAATCCTCCATCAGGTAAACGGCATCGTTCAGGAAGTACGTATCTTCCGAGCCGACATAGAGGTGCAGCTTGCCTTGCAGCATCGGTCCCAGCTTCATCCAGCCGCGCTGGAGGATCGCGTCCAGATCGTAATGTTCGCGCCAGTATTCCGCGGTGCGGTGATCGATTACGCCGGTCGCTTTGTCGAAAATCGGCTGCGGATAGCCGTCGTCCGCGACTGGAGAATAGACCGCCTGCCAGATATCGAACTGTTCACCTGACCGGCCGTGATCGCCGAGCGCCGCTTCATAGGCGACATTGTCGCGCACCGAAATCAGGGTATGGCCAAGATAGTCGCGCATCGCCGGCTGCTCGATGCGCTTGTTGGCGCCCTGAAGATAGAACATATTCTCGTCTTTATAAAGATCCGTCGTCATGTAAGCGTGGAAATCGACAGGGTCCGGGCAGGCGACGAACGCGCCGTTGTAATGCTCGGGGTAGAAAATCTGCACCGCCAGCGATTCCCAGCCGCCGGTCGAACCGCCGTAAACGAATCGCGCCCAGCCTTGGCCGAGGCCGCGAAACTGGCGCTCGATTGCCGGGATCAGCTCGGTCTCAATGGCGTCTCCGTACGGTCCCAGATTCGCCGAGTTCACCGCATAAGAATCGTCATAGTAGGGATTCGCATGCTGTAGCTTCACGATCAACATGCGCGGCGTGCCCGGCGCAATCCATGCCTGATAGTTTTTGTACGCCTCCTGCTGCTGAATACGGTTGTAGCCGGCCAGGTGAAACCGGTCCGAATAATCAGGCTTCAGATTCGGGTCCGGCGGAGTCTCGCGGAAATCGTTGAAGGCGGATACGAAGTGGTCGTGGAAAATCACCAGCGGATAGTGCGCCTGCGGGTGCGTGTCGAAGCCCTCGGGCACCAGAACAATCGCCGATAGATAAACCGGACGGCCCCAGAACCTGGTCAGCAGCGTTGACTGGACGCGGAGGTGGCGAATGTACTTCGTATCGGGCTCGGGCGCGATCGGCGGAATGACTTGATCGAGCGAAACTGTGATGGGCGGCGCCGCCGGGCCGATGCGCGCCACGCGCGGCTTCGAGAATAGATTGCCCGGCGCGAGGTTCCAATGCTGGCCTTCGCCCCGATCCGGCGCCAGCTTTACCGTCTTCCCGTCCGACCGGTGAAAGGTTTCATAGACGTTCAGCACCGCCTGAATCGTGTACTCCCCAGGCGGCACGTCCTTCAGGCTCGCTCGCGGATAGCCCTGCGCGTTGTCGCCGATCGAGAGCGGCGCGCCGGGCTTCCATCCGTCCACGGTGACGCCGAAAATCATCTGCGACTTCGGCGTATCGTCGATCTGCATACGCGGCTCGTCGCTCGAATCGTTCGAGAGCAGCAACAGGACGCGGCCGTCCAGGGGCTTTGAAGAGCGCGATTCCGGGAACACCACGGTGATCGGCTGAGCGTAGGCCGCCGTGAGCCACAAGAAACCGGCGGCCGCGAATAAGCAAAACAGAGGGCGCATACCCGTCAGGCCGCTTTTTTCGCCTTCCCGTGCGGATCGATCACAAACTTCTTGGCCGCGCCTTTGTCGAAGTCCTTATACCCCTGCGGCGCGTCCTCTAACGAAATGATGGTCGCATTGCACGCCCGGGCGGGATGAACCTTGTCGTGGAGGATCGCCATCATGAGCTGACGGTTGTAGCGCAGCACCGGACACTGGCCCGTGTGGAACGAGCACGACTTGGCCCAGCCCAGACCGATGCGGATGCTGAGCGCGCCGATCTTCGCTGCCGCGTCGATGCCGCCCGGATCGCCGGTTACATACAGTCCTGGAATGCCGATGGAACCTCCTGCGCGAGCGATCTCCTGCAACGCGTTCAGCACCGTCGCCGGCTGTTCCGCCGCGGCATCCTTACCGTGGCCGTGCGCTTCAAAGCCGACGCAGTCCACGGCCGAGTCCACCACCGGCTCGCCAAGAATCTGCTCGATCTGCTGGGCCAGCGTCGCCTCCTTACGGAGATCGATCACTTCGCAGCCGAAGCTCTTTGCCTGCGCGAGCCGCTCCGGAATCATGTCGCCCACGATCACCACTGCGGCGCCCAACAACTGGCACCCGGCCGCACAAGCGAGACCAACCGGGCCCGCCCCGGCGACATAGACGGTCGAGCCGGGGCCCACGCCCGCGGTGACTGCGCCGTGATAGCCGGTCGGAAAAATGTCCGAAAGCAGCGTCAGATCCAGGATCTTAGCCATGGCCTTTTCTTTATTGGGGAACTTCAGCAGGTTGAAATCCGCGTACGGCACCATGACGTATTCCGCCTGCCCGCCGACCCATCCGCCCATGTCCACATAGCCGTACGCCGCCCCAGGGCGAGCCGGATTGACGGTGAGGCAGATGCCCGTCTTGCCTTCGCGGCAATTGCGGCAGCGTCCACAGGCGATGTTGAACGGCACGGTCACCAGGTCGCCGATCGCGAGCATTTCGACGTCGGCGCCCTTCTCAATAATTTCTCCCGTGATTTCGTGCCCCAGGATGAGGCCCGCGGGAGCGGTCGTCCGTCCGCGAACCATGTGTTGATCGGAACCGCAAATGTTGGTGGTCACGATCTTCAAAATGACGCCATGAGGAGCATCCTTTCCACCGAACGGGTCCGTCTCGCTCTTGGGCATCCTCAATTTCGGGTAGTCGATCGATTTCACCTCGACGGTACCTGGTTTGACGTAAGCAACTCCGCGATTACTTGGCATAGAGTTCTCCTTTTCCTTCGTGGGATAATTCCGCGTAGCACTCCAGCATGCAATACTGACACATTCCCGCGGGCCTTGTCGCATGGACTCAGACGACGCGGCTGAAATCCGCGAATCCTAATTGAGCTCCCTGATCCAGATGTTCCGGAAGCTGACCGGCTCGCTGTGGTCGCCGTGCGCTTGCAGCTTGATCGGCGCGGAATCGTATTTTTTATAAAACGGCTTTCCGATGTAGAGGGTCTCGCCCTTCAACTCGAAGTGATTCTGAATCAGCACGCCGTTGAAGAAAACCGTGACATAGGCTGGACTCTTCAAAGAGCCGTCGGGGTTGAACGCCGGCGCGGTCCACACCACATCGTACGCCTGCCACTCCCCGGGCTTGCGATTCGGGTTCACCAGGGGAATCCCTTGCTTATAGATGCTGCCCGCCTGGCCGTTGACGTAAGTCTTGTTGTTGTAGGAATCCAGAATCTGCAGCTCATATCCCGCGTCGCCGGGTCCAGTGGA
Organism: Bryobacteraceae bacterium; assembly: GCA_049521275.1. Taxonomy (GTDB): domain Bacteria; phylum Acidobacteriota; class Terriglobia; order Bryobacterales; family Bryobacteraceae; genus Palsa-187. Next base: position 8,778 of record JBEKOZ010000004.1, read on the forward strand.
TGCCAGAAACACGCCGCTGTTGCCGCGCGCCTGATCGGCGCCGGTGATGTTCTCGGGAATCTTCCACTCGATGTGCAGTTGATAGTTCTTGAAGGCGCGCTTGGTTTCGATGTTTCCGACGCCCGGCGCCTTGTTCACGGTCATAACGCCGCCGGCGACCGTCCATTTCGCGGGAGACTTGTCGCGAGCCGACACCCACTCATCAAGGCTCGTACCGTCGAACAACACGATAGCGTCCGACGGTGGAGCGGCGTCACTGGCTCCCGGCGTCACGACTTTCGGCACCGGCTCCCACACTTCCGTGTCCTGAGGCTTCGGGCGGGTGCCATCCGGAGGCTGCGCCGTGAGACGCAATGGGATCGGACATGCGAGGGCGATCAAGGCTGCACATCGGAGGAAGGTCGAAGAGGGAATATGCATAATCTCAACAACGAGAATACACCTTTCTTTCAGGCGGGACTCGTAAGGGGCTTCCCTTTTTCGGCGAGGAGGATGGCGAGAAGCCGTGCCGGCTTGGTGGTACTCGCGTTGCGCGAAACCGCGTGCAGTTGTCCCGGAGTTTCCATCCACATCTCGCCGGTGGCGTAGGTCTTCTCCGGCTCGTCACCGACCCTTGAGACGATCTCGCCCTCCAGCACGTAGGCAAACGTCAACCCCGGATGGCGATGCGCGGTTGAGCTCCCGCCTGGAGCGTAGTTGACCTCGACGGTGGTCACGGACCAGCCGTGCAATGCCACGTCAGGGAGATCATGCTGGAAAACCGGACCGGGCCGGGGTGCTTGCGCGTTCGACACGCGGGTTGCGGCCATGAGCGCCGCGATACTAGGGAAAACCGTTCGTCGATTCATTCCCTGTATGATATTCCTTGGCTCGCTTACATGGGAAGACTGCGCTGATCACCGCGGCCGGAGCCGGTATCGGCCGCGCCACCGCCGTAGCCTTTGCGCGCGAAGGTTGCCACGTCATCGCGACCGATCTCGACGCCGCGAAACTCGAAGGACTGTCGGGCGAATTGCATGCGCTCGACGTCCGCTCGACAGACGCCGTCCGCGCGCTCGCAGCTCGCATCGGACCCATCGACATCCTCTTCAACTGCGCCGGATACGTCCATCACGGCACCGTCCTGGACTGCTCGGAGGAGGATTGGGACTTTTCCTTCGACGTGAACGTCAAATCGATGCACCGCACCATCCAGGCATTCCTGCCGGGCATGCTGGAGCGAGCGAAAGGCTCGATCGTGAACGTCTCCTCGGGCGCGTCCTCCGTGCGCGGCATCCCCAACCGCTACGTTTACGGCGCGAGCAAGGCCGCCGTCATTGGGCTGACCAAAGCCGTGGCGGCGGATTTCATCCGCTCCGGCATCCGCTGCAACGCGATCTGCCCAGGAACGATTGACTCGCCCTCGCTCGCGGCGCGCATCTCCGCGCTCGCGGAAAAGCAGGGACGCTCCATCGAGGACGTGCGCAAGGAGTTTGAGGCGCGCCAGGCTATGGGGCGGATCGGCACACCCGAGGAAGTCGCCGCGCTCGCGGTGTACCTGGCATCCGATGAGAGCAGCTTCGCGACCGGCGCCATTCACACCGTCGATGGCGGCTTCTCCTTGTGACCTCCCGATTTGTGACCTCCTGATTACAGGCGTTCCAACCGGGTCTGGGCGTCGCCAAACTGCTCCAGCTTCATCCCAAAACGATCCATGAGCGACAGGTACAAGCTGCACATCTTGCGGTTGTCCTCGCCCGCATCAAGATAATTCAGCGCTCGTCCGGTTTTGAGCGTGCCCCCGAGCCCGCCGGCCAGCACCAGCGGCAGCCGGAAGTTGTCGTGCTTGCGGCCGATCCACAGATTCGAAAGGAACATGAGGCAGGTGTTGTCGAGCACCGTGCCGTCTCCTTCCTTCATGCCGTCCAGCTTGGACGCCAGGTAAGCATATTGGTCGACGTGGAAACGGGCGATGCGCTCGTATCCATCCGAATTGTTGTCGTGAGACGCGGCGTGATGGCCTTCCTTCACGCCCAGGAACGGATAATACATCGCCGAAAGGTCGCGGGATAAAATCAGCGATGCGACGCGGGTTCTATTGGTCTGAAACGCAATCGCAATGATGTCGCACATCAGGCGCGCGTGATCCCGCAGGTCCTCGGGCAGGCCATTCGCAGGCCGGTCCATGGTGGCTACGACGGTGTTTTTCGCCTTCGCCTTGTCGTCCGCGTTGTCTTTGTCCTTGCGCATTCCTTCGACGCGTTTCTCCACCTCGCGCACGCTGGAGAGATATTCGTCGAGCTTGGTCTTGTCGGTGGAACTGATCTTGCGGCTGAGGTCCTCGGCCCGGCCTTTGACGCGGTCGAGGATGCTGATGTTCAGCAGGCTGCCGCGGTTGTCGAACAGGTTGTCCCATGCAAGCGACGGGTAAACTTCAACGGGAACGGGCGAGTCCGGGCTCTGCCAGGACAGGTGGGAACTGTAGGCGAGCGAAAAGTTCGACTCATGGTAGCCCGTCATGGGCTGGTCGCAGGCCAGAACGATACTCGACTGCGGCGTCTCTTCCCCGAAGCGATTGGCGATCATCTGATCCACGCTGATCCCCGAGTGGATGATGGCTCCCTTCGAAATGTGCGCGCCCGAAAGCAGGCTTCCCGTTTGCGCCGGGTGAATGCCCTGGCCGGTCAGCGCCTTGACATAGAGGCCATCGATCACATTGATCTTCTGCTTCAAAGGTTCGAGCGGCTGCAGCGTCCGGCTGAGCTTCATGGCGGCGCCCGCGCCTTCAGCGCTCCAATGATCCTCGTTAATGCCGCACCCCAGGAAAACCACGCCGAAACGCTTCGGGAAAGCGGACGGCGAGGCCGTATCGGCGAAAGCGTCCAGCGATGCCAGCCACGGCAACGCCATGCTGCAACCCGCGCCGCGCAGGATGGCTCGGCGGGATATGCGTTTTGCGGAATTTTTTGTGAATGAGTGCATTGCGAATCATCTCCTCGATTGCGCCGCGCGCGTTTCGGGCGAATCCGGACTGCGTTTGTTCAAAAACTGCGGGCTGGTGACGATGGTCTCGAACAGCCAATTCATACGATACTCTTTCGCGGCGATCCCGGTCTCCATGGGTTCGATGATGGATTCATCCGAAAGCTGGAGCGACCGGTTCAGCGCGTAGGCGAGCAATTTACGGATAAAGTTATTCACGAACTCCTGCTGGCGGTTTTCGCGGATGAACTTCAGGAGTCCCTCCAGACCGGTGCCTTGCGCGCCGCCGGGATAAGTGACGGCGGTATCGACCGGCCGCCCCGCAAGATCTTTCGTGCGGGCGCCCCCCACGGGTCCGTAGCCTTCAAAGGCGAGGCCGAACGAATCGAACTTCGCATGGCACGCCGCGCATATCGCGTTTTCACGATGTTTGGCCAGCATGTCCCGCACCGGCAAATCCGATTTCGACTCATCGCTGGGCAATTCGGGGACGACGGGCGGCGGCGGAGGGATGATCTCTCCCAGTACGCGCTGCACCGTCCAGTTTCCGCGCTTCACAGGACTGGTTCTCAGTCCAGGCGAGTTCTGCGTGAGGAAGACCGCCATAGGCAGCAGGCCGCCTCGCTCGTACCGGCCCGCATCGTCCACGCGAACCCAGGCGTCTTGATCCCCATCCACTTCCGGCATGCCGTAGTGCTTCGCCAGGGCCGGATTCACGAACGTATAGCGGCCAAAGAGCAGATCGAGCATGGACCGATCGTTGCGGATGGCGTCTGTAATAAACCGGACTGGCTCCTGAAACATCGCCTCCCGCAAATCGTTGGTGAAGTGGGGAAAGCGCTCGCGATCGACCGAATTGATGGTTTCGAAATGCCGGAACTGGAGCCAGTTGCCGGCGAATTCGGTGACCATTCCGCGCACGCGTTCATCTTTAAGCATGCGGCGGGTCTGCGCCAGCAGAACGTCCGGTCTTTGCAAATCGCCCGCTGCCGCGTGCCGCAGCAACTCCTCGTCGGGCATGCTGGCCCACAGGAAGTAGCTCAACCTGCTGGCGAGAGCATAAGCGGATAACGGCTGGCTTGGGACTCGGGAAGAGGTCTTCAGTACCGTGGTCCGGGGCGCGGTTCCGGTGTCGAGAAGATCGATGCGATAGAGAAAATCGGGCGACATCAGGAGGCTGACAATGGAATCGCGGATGGCGCCCGCATGCGAGAGTCCGCTCTTGTTCCGCAGCGTATGGTAATACTCGATCAAATCGTCTCGCTCCGCCTTGGTGATCGGACGGCGGCAGGCGCGCGCGGCGAAGCGGAGAAGAGCCTCGAGTTGCTTCGGCTCGCCATCCACGTGTTCCTTCTCCAGATTCCGGAGGGTAGCGTTGATGCCGTCAAAATGCTCACGGATCGCCTGGGGAGCTATAGGATCGTTCGCCGGGTCTTCCAGAGCCTTGGCGAGATAAGCGTCCCGCATCTTCATGATGACCGCGGCGTCGGTGATCTCATGATCGACCGGGCGCTCCGTGCCGGACTCCTCACCCTTGCCTTGCACTTCTCCACTCTGATTGACGAAGTACTGCACCCAGGTGCGGGCCGTGAAACTGGCGGCGAAATCGAATTCCTCCCATAGACGGTCCAGCTGCTTCTGGCCCTTTTCGTCGAGGATCAACTCCATCAGCGGAGTGTCGTCGCGAAAATAGCCCATGGTGTTGTGATAACTGGCGCTGAGGAGGCGTCCCTTGTCCTCCGAATCGTCCGGGAAAAAGCGGCCGCGCTCCGCTATGTAGAAGGCGTCGGGAAAAACGGAAGCAAAGCGTGCGAAGGCGGCTTCATAACGGCTGCGTTCGGGAGCCGGAACCACCAGATCGGGATCGCCCGAGCGGGCCTTCGCCGAGAGCGCGGCCCAGCGCGGAGCCGCTTCCATGTGCAGGTCGGGATAATCGGGAATCTCGGGCACTGCCGGGGGCGGGTCGATGTCGTTCACCAGATCCTGGGGATCGCTATCGCGGCGGTGCGCAGCGAATTCCCGCAGCTTCCAGTTCAGCAGGGGCTGGGAGCCGGGGGGCAGTCCTTTAACTTCGGGCGCGGCAAATTGCATCGCGGTGTGGTTGCGAACCCGGACGACGAAATCGCGCATCTCGATACACCGCGCGCGTACCACGTCCATCTGATTGGTTCCCAGCGGATTGCCGACGGGCACCGGCAGAGCGCGCCACATTCCCTGTAGTCTGGCCACCGGGCCAACCGCGTCCTTCTCCTCCAAAATCTGCCAGACCATGGGCAGATACTTAGCGCTCACCTTCGAATCCACTGCGATCGAACCCAACGTCGCGCCCGGCTTTCCGAGAGCGGCGCGATACTTGAAGCGCCATGCGGCCTGAAAGTAATCCGCATAGTCGGTGGGCTGGTGAGCGTAGAAGCTCACGATGCGCTGGATACAATACTTGTCTCGATCCGTTTCGACCAGCATCGGATTGGGCGCGAAATCGATGCCGTCGGGCGTCAGGAACATGTGATCGGCCACACCGCGCGCGGCTTGCAGATATTTGTTCAGCAGCGCGGACGACATGGTCAAGGATTCGCCGGAATTGTCGAACCCCGCGGGATTGGCCGGATCGACGGGAAATTCTCGCGTGGGCTGGATGTCCTGGCCGGTGAGGTCGCGAATCGTGTAATTGTATTCGGCGTTGCTCAACCGGCGCGCCAGCACCAATCCGGGATCGCCGGCGCCCTTGCGCACCTCTTCCGCGCGGATGGCCTGAATCCAGTCGATCACCTGCTGGCGGTCCTCCGACGGCGGCGGAGGCATCGGCTTGGGCGGCATCTCTTTCGCGGTCAGTCTTTCGAGCACCAGGGACCAACGAGGATAATCCCGGGTCACCTGATCCATCGTAGTGTATGCCTTGAGATCGAACTGCGCGGCCGGCGTCTGCCCGCTATGGCAGCCGATGCAGTATTTGGCGACAAAAGGCCGGACGGTTTGCTCGAACTGCCGATCCAGCACGGCGGTCTCAGCGCCGGACGCGCGGACAGCGACAATAACAAGCATCGCGGGGAGGAGTCGAAGCGGCATTAGTACCTGATACCTTTAGGATACAGAATTTACGGTATCGCCGACGGGGTGAAGAGGCTGCATGCAGGAACCGATGCCTCCACCGCGCCTCGTGGGGCCGGGCTTCAGCCCGCAGCCTCGCTTTGGCGGGTGTCTTTTCCGAGCCGTGACCGCAGGGAGCGGTCCGACTTTTTTCGCAACCCGTGACGCGCGATTACGACAAGCTAGCGACTCTCTTAACCTCAGCCCCACCTCAGCGAGCGCCCCGGCGATTGGACAGGTATCGGCCAGTCAGCGTTTTCCCGTTCGCCGCGAGATCGGCCGGCACGCCCTCGAACTGCACCCTGCCGCCCTCCTGCCCGGCGCCCGGCCCCAGATCGATGACCCAGTCCGCCCGGGCGATCACGTCCAGATTGTGCTCGATCACGATCACCGTGGAGCCGTCGTCGACCAGCCGGTCGAACAGCCCGATCAGCGTGTCCACGTCGTTCATATGCAGGCTCGTCGTTGGTTCGTCGAGCACATAGATATTGCCCTCTTTGCCCAGTTCGGCCGCGAGCTTTAGCCGCTGGCGTTCGCCGCCCGACAGCGTTGAGAGCGGCTGGCCCAGCGTCAGGTACCCCAGACCCACATCGTCAAGCCCCTCCAGGATCTTGGCGATGGCCGGCTCGGTGAAAAAGTCAACCGCGTCCGCGACGCTCATCTCATAAACGTCGCTGATGGATTTGCCGCGTAGCCGGTGCTCAAGCACCTCGGGCAGGAAACGCCTGCCGTCGCAGGTCTCGCAGCTGGTGATCATCGGGTCGAGATGCGCGAGGTCGGTATAGATCACGCCCAGCCCGTTGCAGTCCGGGCACGCCCCCTTCGAATTGGCCGAGAACAGCGCCGCATCCACCGCGTTGGCCTTGGCAAAGGCCTTGCGGACATTGTCGAGAATGCCTGTATAGGTCGCCGTGTTGGACCGCCGCGACCCGCGAGCCAGGTTCTGGTCGATGATGATCGTTTCCGGATAGGCCTGGGGCAGGCAGCCCACGATGAGCGAAGACTTGCCCGAGCCGGCGACCCCCGAAACGGCCGTCAGCACCCCCTTCGGGATGGTGACCGACACGTCCTTGAGATTATTGAGCCGTGCGCGCTTGATCTTGAGTTCGCCACTGCCTTTACGCACCTTGCTCTTGATCGGCTGGTGCTTGTTCATGTGGTTGCCGGTCGGCGTACCCGAAGTCAAAAGCCCCGCGAAATCGCCCTGGTAGACCACTTCGCCGCCCTTGCTGCCGGCCCAGGGACCCAGGTCCACCACGTGGTCCGCGATGGCGATCATGTCCGGCTTGTGCTCGACGATCAGCACCGTGTTGCCCTTGTCGCGCAGCTGCTGCATCAACCCCGCCATCCGCCCCACATCGTGCGGATGCAGCCCCACCGACGGCTCGTCGAATACATAGGTAATGTCCGTCAGCGACGAGCCCAGATGGCGCACCATCTTCACCCTCTGGCTCTCCCCGCCCGACAGGCTCGAGCTCTCCCGGTCCAGGCTGAGATACCCCAGCCCGATCGTGACAAGGTTTTGCAGGCGCGCCGCCAGCGCCGCCAGCATCGGCCCGACCTCAGGCGCCTTGATAGTGCGCACCAGCGCGGCTAGGTCACTCACCTGCATAGACGACAATTGGGCGATATTCCCGCCGGAAATCTTGCTCGCTAGCGCCTCCGCCTTGAGCCGCGCGCCTTTGCAGGCGGGGCAGATCTTGCGCGTGAAGATGCGATCATACTCGACCCGGACATGGGGTTGCAGGGCCTCCGGGTCCTTGCTGCCCAGCGAGCCCTTGAGCTTGACCACCACCCCCTGATAGGTGAGGCCGATCTTGTCGACCTTGATCTTCCGTCCGTCATCGAGATCGAACAGGTTGGCGCGTTCCTCGGCCGAGTATTTGCGGATGGGCTTGTCCAGATCGAACAGGCCGGAGCGCGCATAGATGGACCACCACCAGGTATCGACCTCAAAACCCTTCGCGATCAGCGCGCCTTGGTTGAGCGACTTGCTCTCGTCCACCACCGCGGCCATATCCATGGCCGCCACCTGGCCGATGCCTTCGCACTCCGGGCACATGCCGCGCGGATCGTTGTAGGAATAATAGCCTGACGCGGGCAGACGCGGCTTGCCCAGTCTCGAAAACAGCACCCGCAGCATCTGTGCGGTGTCGGTCACCGTCGCCACGGTCGAGCGCGTGTTGCCGCCCAGCCTCTGCTGGTCGACGATGATGGCCGCCGAAATATTTTCCAGCAGATCGGCGTCAGGCTGCCCGTAATGGGGCATGAATTGTTGCACGAAGGCCGGATAGGTTTCGTTGATCAGCCTTTGGCTTTCCGCCGCGATGGTGCTGAACACCAGGGAGGACTTGCCCGAGCCCGACACCCCGGTAAACACGGTAATCCGCCGCTTGGGAATGTCGAGCGAAACGTTCTTGAGATTATTCTCCCGCGCGCCGCGGATGACGATCGAACCGTAGTCGGGGTGTGGAGATTTCTTTCGTTCGAGCATTTCTCTGTTTCCTGCCAGTGCTCTAATCATGCGGACAGATGCCTCCACCGCGCCTAGTGGGGCCGGGCTTCAACCCGCAGCCTCGCTTTAGCGGGCGCTAGCGATCCGTACCTCACACGCGCGCCACGGAACCGGTCCATGCGTCAACTATGGGAACCGCCGCCGGGAAATCTCACTACGCGAGCTTGGCGGCAACCTGCTCCAGCCGGCCGATGAACCTCTGCCATCCGTAGCTCGCACCCTTGTAGTTGGCCCCTTGTTCCGCCCGGAAACCCGATTGCTCCATGCGCACATGCGTGCCGCCCTCTTTCGGTGTCAACGTCCAGGTGACCACGCACGTCATTGCGTTCGTGGCCTGCTGCTCTCCCACACACCAGGTATAAGCGAGCCGCGAATTCGGCTCGACCACCAGGACTTCACAGTCGATGACCCCGCTCCAATTCGGCCTGGGCGCCGCGCGTAAGTTGAACCGATGGCCCACCACCGGCTGAAAATCGTTCTCCAACAGCCACTCTTCCATCAAGGAGCTTTGCGTGAGTGCGCGCCAGATTTTTTCCGGCGGATGCGGCATCTCCCGGTCGATCACCAGGGAGCGCGTCGTCTCTGCGTTAATCGAGTTTGATTCGATCATTCATCCATCCTTTTTAACAAAGCTTCGAGCCGGTCAAACCGTTCGCGCCAGAAGTCGCCGTAGAGGCTGAGCCAATCCACCACCGGCGTCAGCGCGTCCGGCTGTGCGCGATAGTGAGTCTCGCGTCCCTCGCGCCTGTGGCGCACTAACCTCGCGTGCTTCAGCACGCCCAGGTGCTTGGAAACGGCCGGCTGTGAAACGCCGGAGCGGTCCGTCAAGGCATGCACCGTCTGTTCCCCGTCACGGGCCAACCGCTCGAAGATCGCCCGGCGGGTCGGGTCGGCGAGGGCTCTGAAAACATCGTTCGCTACGGCGTGCCTGGCTGTAATCATAACCGTCCAGCTGTTGGTTTGGGGAGGCTGGAGCCTCCCCTCAGTCGTTCGCGTCTTACCACTCTAACTGTGTTATCTGAATCAGATTTCCGCAAGTATCGTCCAGCACCGCGAAGCGCGCTCCCGGAACCTTGGTTGGCTCCGTGGTGAAAGTCGCACCGTTTTCTTTCAGCCTCGCGTGCTCCTTTTGGAGGTCCGCGACGAAGAAGTTAGTCGCGGTCGTTCCTTGCCGGAAAGTCTCTTGTTGAAACGTCTTCGCAGCCGGGTTCGAGTTGGCTTCGAGAAGCAGCTGCGTGCCGTCCGGCTCTTCGGGGGAGACCACGGTAAGCCATTTGTAACTCCCGTTCTTGACCTCCACTTTCTTAACGAATCCCAGAACGTCCGTGTAGAACTTCAGGGCCTTGTCTTGATCGTCCACAAAGACGCGCATTAATTTGAGTTGCATGGTGTATCCTCCTGCTCTGCGTTGTAAGGTTTGGGTGCGGCGAGGGCTCTCAAAAACGTTGTTCGCCACAGCTTGCATGCTCAAATCATAACCAAACAGTTATGGATTGTCAAGGCCCTTTTTCGTCAACTCAGCGCCTCCAGGAGCTTATCTATGTCTGCCTGATCGTTGTAGACGGATGGCGAAATGCGAACGCGATGCGGATACACGGCGATGTCGATCCTTGCGCGCCGTATGCGTTCAGACGCTTCTCCGGTGTCCTTCTTCGCGAACGCGACGATTGGGGACGTACTGTCGAGCGGCGTCATCGCCTCAAATCCCAGGCGCGGCATCTCCTTCTGAAGACGGCTCAACAGAGGTTGCCGATGCGACTGAATGTTCCCGACGCCGATCCGCTGAATATAGTCCAGCGAGTGACTGAGGCACGCGAGCGTAGTGTTCGACACGGTTCCCACTTCAAAATGACCGCCCGCGTCCCTCGACTGCGACCAGTCCATCACCGCTTCCCCTGGAGGATCGTACGGAAAAACGTGATACTGCACCCCGGACAACTGGCGAAATCCGTACTGGCAGCGCGGGAGCCGGTCGAGCAGATCCTCCCGCACATAAAGAAAGCCGAGGCCCATGTCTCCCATCAGCCATTTGTAGCTGGAACAGGCCAGGAAATCGACTCCCGCGGCTCTCACATCCACTGGAACGGCGCCGACTGCCTGGACCGCATCCACGTAAACCAGGGCGCCGCGCGCATGGGCGATTTCGCAGACTGCTCGCAAATCATGCTGAAATCCGTTGATCATCGAAACCAGAGACAACGCGACCAGCTTCGTTCTCGCGTCGATCAATTTTTCGAGGTCGCCCATTTCGATGCGCCATTCGCGCGGGCGGGCGATCCGCACTTCGAGCCCCTTTTTCGCCAGTTCGCCGTATTGATAAAGCGACCCTTCGAAGTGCAGGGCGTCGGTAACCACATTGCCGCCGCTGCGCGGCAGATCGAGCGCCGCTGCGATCAGATTTTCGCCGACCGTGGTGCTGGGCACGAAACTGATTTCAGACGCCTTCGCATGAATAAGACTGGCAAACAGAGTCTTCGCTCGAGACTGGAGGTCGCCGCCATAATCCGGAACACTTCCGCCACCGGTAGCCTTATATTCCAGATATCGCTGAACGGCCTTGGTCGCGCCAATGCTGATGGGATGCCAACGGGCGTTATTCAGGCAGGTCTCGGACTTCCCAACAGTGAACTCCCGCCTGTCGGGCAAACCGGTGGCCGAGGCCGTGACGGTTTCGAGCGAAGCAACCCCGGCCGCCAGGATCAAATCTCGACGAGTTACGCCCATAACTGAAAAAATAGGACGGATAATTGGTCGGGGCGAGAGGATTCGAACCTCCGGCCTCCTGGTCCCGAACCAGGCGCTCTACCAGGCTGAGCCACGCCCCGAACATCCTGATTGTACCATCCGCTCACCGCCGCCACTGAACCGCCATGCGTAAGCATGCGGACATTCGCAAATAACGATGACGCCGAGTCTAATTCCGCGTCGGCGCAAGACCAGCCTTAGGGATTCCCCGTCGTCGACGTCCCCGTTGCTCCGGTCCCCGCCGCTGGAGTCGAACCATTCTGCCCCGGCGTCGTCGTCCCCGGCTGACTCCCGCCCAGTGGATTCTTCGGCTGCATCCCTTGCTGCGAATTGTTCGGCGAGAAAATGAATTCCCACTCCTGATACTTCTGCCGCGTCGCGTAAATCTTGATGCTCGGACCCTTGAATGTCGAAGCCACCCCGGCAATCCCGCCCGCCGTCATCCCGGCCGACGTCCCCAGTCCCGCTCCCGCATTCGGATTGCTCAGCATGCTGTTGATCGCCGACGTCGCCGCGTTCTGCGGAGCAACGCCGGTGCCCGGATTCACCGCGTTCGCGCCCGACGCCCCAGATGGCTGCATCCCGAATGGCGACGCCCCCAACGGCTGCCCCGCCACTGGAGGCTGCACATAAGGCTGCGCTGCCGGAGATTGCGCCGCCTGCGCATTGTTCACCTGCCCGGTCGGTGTCGGGGTAACCGGAACCAATTGCCCGTTCGCGTCGATTTTGAACTGATTCTGGGTCGGATTGAACCCCGGCTGTCCCGGCAGTGGAAACCCTCCGCCCTGGCCCGTGACGGCGCCACCCTGCCCGTTCGTCTGACCAGGAGTCTGTCCTAGCAACCCCCCGTTGAATCCCACCGCCCCAGACGGCGGCTGCCCGTTCGCGGTTCCCGTCGCCGGCGTCGGCGCCAGCGTGATCGGACCCCACGTGCTCGGGTCGTTCGGATCCGCATTCGCCGGCGCCGTGTAGGCGTTTCCCACCACGTCGCTCGGCCGCCGCCGCACCGCTGCGTTCACGTCGTTCGGATCCGTCGCCGGCGTCCCAGTCGCAATCGCACTCGTCGCCAACCCGGCGTCCGTGCCCGTCACCGACGCACTAGCGCTGTTGGCCGGATTGTTGCCCGGACCCGAAGCCGCGCACCCAGCCGTACTCGCGGTCGTTCCAGACGTGGCTCCCGACGTGGCGCCAGACGTAGCTCCCGGCGTTGTTCCCGTCGTCGTACTAGCCCCCGTACTAGATGGTGTCGCACTCGCCCCCGTACCCGAACTCGTACCCGATCCCGTTCCTGAACCCGTTCCTGAACCACCCGCCAGCGCACCGCACGGAGGCTTCTGCACCAGTGAATCAATCAATTGACCCGCCGCGTTCACGTGGATCAACCGCCATTCATCCTTGCCCGTCATCGGGTCGATATAGCGTCGCCGCAGGTAACGCTTGTTGTTGGTGTCTTCCAGATCTTCAATTTTCTGCGGATACTTCTTCAGTGCGACCACATACAACTGAATCGCCCTCTTATACTGTTCGCCGCGATCGATGAGCGTCTGTTCTTTATCCCGCTCGCTCTCAAACGCCACCCGCGGCAATTGCGAGTAAAGATACAACGCCACCACCGCCGCCATTAAAAACACCAGCAGCAAAGCAAACCCACGCTCGTCTTTTTTAACTGGCCCCTGGCGCCTGGCGCCTGACGCCTGTTGCTCGAAGTGTGTCATGTGTTCGTAGTCAACTCCGCCACCAGCGGCAGCGTCTGCTGATCGTGATTCTGCAAATCTTCCACTGTAGCCGAGTTTATTCCAATTCGAAGAATCTTGTACCGTCCCCGAATGACGTCGTTCTCGCTCTTGATCTGAATATCGTCGCCATCCAGAAAAAACGCCTGCCGCGCCGGCCCGCTCAACCGGTTCGCATACCCATAAAATTTCAACGGAATCGGCGGAGGCGGCGGCTTCAGCGGATGCTCCTTCTGGTAGGCCATCTGCTCATCCGCCTTTTTCTTCTGCTCCTCGATCACCTTCGGATCGATCTTCGCTACCGCAGGCGGCGGAGGCACCGGCGCCTGTCCCCAATCGAATACACTGCGCGCCCCGCCTTCGAGCGGAACTTTTTTGAGTTTCGCCAGCAGCTCCGTCTTCAGCGTCGGATCGATGTTGGTAATATCGATCCCTTCCGGCCATTTGATCGAAGGACGAAAATCGTCCGCCCGGCGTCCGCTCCGTGTCGCCACCTTAGGCCCGGACGAAGTGTCCGGAACCACCGCCTGCTGCCGCGCAATCGACGGGATCTTCACGGAAGTCGCCGGCTGCGTCGCCGCCGTCGGCGCAGACGGCTCCCGGTTCATGATATACACCACGATCAGCACCACCACCAGGCCGCCCAGCCACATCAGCTGCTTGCGGTTTCCGCCGATCTTATCTGGAATCAGGTTCATTCGATCACCGCGTCGTCGCGCACAAACGTGTCCAGTTTCATCGATACCGACAGCAGATTCGTCCCCGCCAGCGGAGCCGCGTTCAGCGATTCGATAATCATCAGCGAGGAGGACCGGTCGATCTCATGCACGAAATGCAGCAGGTCCGCATACGTGCCCTCGTAATTCGCCACCACCGACATCATGCTCAAGGTGTCGGAGCCGTCAATCGGCTCCATCGAAACACTCGTCTCTTTGGCTTTGATCTTCGAATCCTTGGCCGCGTCCCCCAGCTCTGAAAGCAGCATCTCGGACCGCGCCCGGCTCGGCAAAAAGTAGGTGCTCAAAAACTGATCGCCTTCGTTCCGCCCCAGTTCCACCGCCTTCAGATTCGCCCGCGTCCTCTCGAGCAGCGCCTTCTTGGTAGTCGCCTGCCCTTGCAAGCTAGCCATTTGCCGCTCCAGATCTTCAGCCGACCCGCCGGGAGGAAACAACAAAATTCCCGCCGCAATCAAATTCGCAGCCAGCAACACTCCCACCACGATGCGCAGCGTAAACTGACCTCGCCCCTGGCTGCTAAAGTTTTTGCGCATAATTCACCGTAAACCGATACCTGTAAAGCGGCTCCTGCTGCGTCGGAGGCTGCGAGCTCTTCAAATCCACCGGCCCGAAGTAAGGAGACTTGCGCAGCCGGATCAGAAAATCGATCACCGGCTCCGGCGCCTTCGATCCCACCTGCACATCCAGCACGACTTCGTTCTGACTGGTAATCTGCGGCAGCCGCACGGAGATCAACCGCACATCCACCGGCATCACCCCTTCCAGATCGGCAAATATCTTGGTCCAGCTGATCGACTTCCTTTCAAGCAGCGTATTCAGCAGCCAGCTCCTCTGCAACACCTCGGCATTAGCAGGCTGCCGCAAGGTAGCATCGAGGCGAGCCTGCTCGGCCGAAATCTTCCGCACCTCGGAATCCAGCTGCGCCACCGACCCGCGCGTATCCTTCACCCGTTCCCGATCCGCCATGATCAGATAAACCAGAACGCCCAGCATCAGCACCAGCACCACCGCCAGCGCGCTGGACGCCACCAGCACCGGCCGGTCCCGCCGAAACGGCTCAGTAGAAAGATTAATAGGAATCCGCATCTTCTGTCTTCGTTCGCACTACTGGCTACTGGCTACTGGCTACTGGCTACTTCCAGATACCCCAACAGCCCCGCATTATATTCCCCCGGCGTCCCTATCCTGCTCCGCAGCGGCTCCGTCTCACATCTCAGCTCCGCCGGCGCGCTCTTGAACCCGCACAAAAACAATTTCTTCACCGGCGACGCCAGTTCATCCTCGACATAAGCAAACGTCGGATGCAGCACCGCCAGAATTTCCTCATCGCCCGAGCCTTCGAGCCTCACGCACCGGAACAACTTGACCGTCCCACCCGAAAGCACCGTCACCGTCAACACCTTCCCCGATAACTTCGCCACCACCGCCACGCCCTCGCCGTGATATAAATTCAACGCCGCCAAAGACGAAGTGGTCACCTCGCCCGGATGAAACCCCGCCGCGCGAAACAGCGCTTCATACCGCGCCACAATCTCGAACGCCATCGTCACCGCCAGCACTTCCACTTTCTTGCTTCCCGAAGAAGGCTGGATATAGTAACTCACCGCCGCCGATTCGATATCGAACGGAATCGTCTTCTTGATCCGGAACTTCACCAGCGGCAACTGCTCCGCCGGAAGCGCCGGAAAGGTATCGAAATCGAGCACCGTCACCCGCGCCGCGTAATCCGGCAAAATCAACGCCGCCGGCCGCCGCTTCTTCACTCCATTGGCGGGCGCAATGTAGCCGATCATGGACGCCAGGAACTCCGGCCGCAAAACATTGTCCGCCGAGGGCGACACTTCAATCGTCCCGGCCTCGAATGCCTGGAAGCCGGTTTCGGCTCCATGGGCGTAAGAGATCCCCGCCTCCGAAATCTCGAAAGCATGCTCCGGAGGAGGATCCTTCACCAGGCGCGAAATGGTGTGAATTATGCTCATTTAAGGATACACAGAAGGCACTTTATGGTCATTTAACCCTCAATAAAGGTCACCTTATTGATCTCTTTAAGCGTCGTAACGCCGGTTCTCGCCTTCTCGAGCGCCGCCTCCCTCAGAAACGTCATCCCTTCGCCGGCCGCCTGACGCCGGATTTCAGACGCCGGCCGCTTGTCCAGAATCATTTCCCGAATCCGTTCACTCAAGTCCAACAATTCATGGATCGCGCTGCGCCCCCGGAATCCCGTTCCGCCGCATTCGAAACACCCGGTACCCTCATAGAATGTGACACTTCGCCACTCCTCCGGGTTCAAGCCGCTCTCCACCAGATAGGCGTCCGGATACTGCACCGTTTGCTTGCAATGGGGGCAGATCACGCGCACTAACCTCTGTGCCAGTATGCAGTTAAGGGCGGAAACGAAGTTATATGGCTCGACTCCCATGTTCAGGAAGCGCCCCAATACGTCCAGCACGTTGTTGGCGTGCACGGTCGTAAACACCAGGTGACCAGTAAGTGCTGCGTTAATAGCAATTTGCGCCGTTTCCTGGTCGCGGATTTCGCCCACCATGATCTTGTCCGGATCGTGGCGCAAGATCGACCGCAGCCCGCGCGCGAACGTTAAACCCTTCTTTTCATTGACCGGAATCTGCGTGATGCCCTTGATCTGGTATTCGACCGGGTCCTCGATCGTGATGATCTTGTCCTCGTCGTTCTTGATTTCACTCAGACCGGCGTACAAAGTGGTCGTTTTTCCAGACCCCGTAGGACCCGTAACCAACACCATTCCATAGGGTTCCTTGATGTAGCGCCGGAATTTGACCAGGTCTGCGTCGGCGAATCCCACCACGTCCAGGGAGAGCTTCGAAAACTTCTCGCTCATGGACTCTTTATCGAGAACACGCAGCACCGCGTCTTCGCCGTGAATCGTCGGCATGATGGAAACACGGAAATCGATTAAGCGGGTCTTATAGCGCACCCGGAAACGCCCGTCCTGCGGGATGCGGCGCTCGGCGATGTCCAATTCGCTCATCACTTTAATGCGCGAAATGATGGTCGAGTGCCAGTCCTTGGCAATCGGAGGCATGGCATAATGCAAAACGCCATCAATACGATACTTGATGGCCACTTCCTGGTCCCGGGTTTCAATGTGAATATCGCTCGCGCGCCGCTCTAAGGCATTGAAAATAGTGGTGTCCACCAGCTTAATCACCGGCGCGATATTCGAATCCGTCGCGGCCAGCTTATCGATCGAAAGCGTTTCGTCCTGATTCTCTTCATCGCCGACGACATCGAGCGTGAAGCCTTCGGTGACTTCATCGAGCACGCGCTGGGACTGCTCGGTCTTTTTGAGCAGGTCCGAAATCTGCGAAAGCGTGGCCACTTTGACCCGCAGTTTCTTGCCCAGCAGAACCGCCAACTCGTCTATGAGATTGAGGTTACGCGGGTCCGCCAGGGCGATCTCAAGCGACCCGTTGTACGCCTGAATGGGGACGAAATTATAGCGGAACATCAGGTCGACCGGCACCGAGTGGAACAGGTCGTGATCGATCTTCACCTGCCGCAGGTCGACAAACTCATGATAATAACGCTCGGCGACGGCGCGGGCGCGCGCCTGTTCCTGCATGGGGTCGGTCGGAATGATCTTGTCGAAGGTTGCCATATGTTAGGTTGTGTGTACCGAATCAGCCAACGAGAAAATCGGCAAATACAATGAAATCAATACGAAAGCGACGAAAATGCCCATTATGATCATGATCACGGGTTCAATCAGGCTCAGCGCCGCGGTCACGGAATTCGAAACATCCTCCTCGTAAAACTCCGCCACGCTGGTCAGCATCTGGGGCAAAGCGCCGGTCGATTCGCCGACCTCGATCATGTCGAGCGCGAGGCTTTGGAAAAATCTTGGTTTTGCGCAGCGACTGCGACAGCGCCTGCCCTTCGCGCACCAGCTTTACGGCCTCGGCCAGCACCTTTTTGAGCACCTGCGTTCCCAGCGAATCTGCCGCGGTATCAAGCGCTTGGAGCAGCGGAATGCCTCCGATCAACAGCGTGCCGAGCACCCGAGAAAACTGCGCCACCTGATACTTCAACCAGACCTGGCCAGCCACGGGAATCTTGAGCAAAAACCGGTCCACCCGCTCACCGCCCGATGGAGTGCGGGCCCAATAGCGAAAGCCGAGAATCGCGCCGACCAGGGCCGCAAACCCAATCAATACATAGTTTCGCGCGGTGGTTCCGATCGCGATCAAAATGCGCGTGGGGGCCGGAAGCTGCGCGTCCATCGTTGCATAGAGCACGGCAAAATTGGGAACGACGTAAGTGACCAAGAACACGATCAGGCAGACGACCAAGAACACCAGAACAGCCGGGTAAAGCAATGAAACCAAAAGCTTCTTCCTTACCGAAAGAGCCAGTTTCTGGTACGTGATGAAGCGTTCGAGAACCTCCGCCAGCGATCCGCTGCGCTCGCCGGCGAGCACGGTGGTGACGTAGATCGGCGGAAAAACGCCTTGCCGCGCGAAGGCCTCCGAGAGCAGAGCGCCGTTGCGAATTTCCTCGCGCACACCGACAATGTACTTGGAAAGCTTGGGATCGGTGAGCCGGTCCGAGAGCAGGTCGAGCGCCTTCAGAATCGGCAGTCCGGCGCGGACGAGGGTGACAAACTGCTGATTAAAAATGAGAAACTTCTCGATGTTAATCTTTTTGCCGCTCGGCCGGAGCGCACCAGTGATGCCCTTCCCCTCCATCCTGGGCTTGATGGAATAAATCAGGAAGCCTTGCTGGGAAAAGCGGTCGCGCAGCTCCCGCTCCGAGGAAGCCTCGGCCACCTGCTGGTGAATCGCCCCCCGGGCATCCGCGTATTTGAGCGTCCATTCCGCCAACGACACTTCTCCCTATTTATATGACGCGAGAACAATCAAAAGCGTGGAAGGGAAGACTATCGGAAGGATTGGAGGGCCATCATTCCTACTACCCAGATTAGCCAAGGAGTGGCGATGGCGGTCAGAGATTTGGTGAAGGACAATTTCTTCGCGGCTACCGAGAAGCCGATGGCTAGAAGGATGAGAGCCCAGATAGTGAAGAGGTCGAGCGAGCCGGCGAGGCTCATGAGCCACTTGGGCGTTTCGAGACGATTCATGTATGCGGCGGGGCTGAAGGGGCTGATCTGAATGTTAAAATCCTCGGGCGGTTTTAAATAGACGAGGAGGATCAGCAGCGCCGTTAAGAGTGCGCGCACCAGTAGCGCGTAGGCGGTGATGGCGAAGGTCTGCGCGAACTTCAGCTCGGTTCCGAGCAGGCCGTTGAACAGGCCGGTGAGAACGGCGGCGATGAGCAGGACCGAGACCGGCGCACCTAGGAGGGCGCCGACCCATCCAAAGATGGAGGCGAACTTGGCGCCCGTAGCGATTGCCTTTTCGCGCTGATCGGCCGGGAGGTCGGCCGTTTGAGGGTTGCTGGCAATGGTTTGACGAATGGTTGGTTCCCAGCCGATGTGCGAGCTGATGGCGTAGACGAGCGCCAGACCGACCAGGATCGATATGAGAATCGGCGCGATCCAGCGGGGGCGCGCGGCTAGATCGGCGAACACTTTTCCGGGTTCGAAGAAGACGCCGAACAGACGGCCGAGTTCAGTCATGTTTGTGCATTATGTCAGATTTGGAGGCAACGCGAGATAAGCGCGGCGTGCAGAGTCTGTCCGCATGCTTACGCATGGCGGTTCAGTGGCTCGAGGGCAGGCAGAAACCGCTCCCTGCGGTCACGGCTCGGAAGAGGACGGCGTCGGCAGCGGTCGGAGCTCACAGACTTGCGGACTGATTTTGGAAGAAGGTCCAGGCGTCGCTTACGATTTGTTTCAGGCTGCTGCGGAGGGGTTTCCAGGCTAGAGTTGTCTGGAGCTTTTGGGAATTGGCTACCAGGGAGGGGGAATCGCCATCGCGGCGGGGAGCGACTTTGTAGGGCACGCGGCGGCCGGAGATTTCTTCCACTACGCGGAGCACTTCCAGCACAGTGTTGCCGGTCCCGGTGCCTACGTTGAACTGGGATGACGCGCCTCCGTCAAGAAGATGATCGAGTGCGGCGAGGTGCGCCGACGCCAGATCGCCG
>JBEKOZ010000005.1:0-23153 GCA_049521275.1 Bryobacteraceae bacterium
CAAGGACGCGACTTCCAGAATGCCTCGCGTCGCCCATTTGGCGATGAGCTCCTGTTCCTTTCCTTTCGTCTTGGCCTCGTTCCAATCGTTGGTCAGCTTGTCCTTGGCGGACTTGAACAGGGCATCGAAGTACTCATTCGCTTTCTTGTTTTGTTCGTCTTTCTGTTCCTGTGAGCCAAACTCGGCGATCCACCAGCTCTTCGCGGCCCATATGGCCTTTTTGCCGATGCTGTCGTAAGTCGCCTGGTCGCCCGTGAAAACCTTTGCCACGAAGGTACACAGATCGATCAGGCCGGAAATGGTGCTCTTGGTGAACCCATAAGTGCCCTTGAGAAAACCCACCTTCCGGTCGTAGTCATCCCGCGCGGGGCCCTCGGGTGGGCGGCCTTCGTCCATCTGCTGCGCGGTCCAGTTCTCGGCCCGCTCCAGCAGGGTGGGTTCCGGGGGCTGGCTGGGATCGTCCGGCAAGCTTAGATTCCTCTCCCGGTATCCATGGCGATCCGCAATTCAAGCAGGCGAGCCTTGTGGTCCTGGTGCATGGCCCGGTCATCGAGGATTTCGCGGGTCCAGGGAAGGCGAGGGTCGCTATGGAAGTTTTCGCCGTAGATCAGCATGCAGCAGAGGAAACGATACACGTTGTATTCCGTGCCGATTCCGAAGACAGCCGCCGCGTCGAGGCCGCGGTTGCAGAATGCCCGGAGTTCGCCGTCGGGGGTCTTGGGGGGAACGTGGCGGCGCAAGGCCGCGATCAGGCGCGCGATGGAGTCCGCAATTCGCTCATCCCGGTAGGATTGCATCTGTTCTTTGCTGATCTTGAGCATATTTGCCCTGGCCTGTTATTCCTTCAGCAGCAACTCCTGTTTACTGCTCAGGCGGTTATCTCGAAAACGGAAGCGTAGCGCAATTCGTGGGTCCTCGCCGGGCGCGAGGTACTCCTCAACGGGACCAAAGAATTCCGCAGTTTGTTCCGGGGTGAACCGCGGAATAAAAGCGCGGAACGCGCGAGGATCGTAGAAGCGGAAGTACAGCATCTTGCCGTCTTCGGTTTCCACCATCAAAAAACGGCGAAAATGCTTTCGCACTTCGGCGAATGGACGCGCCGATGTCAGGTACACGCCCCAGTTTTTCGTCCATCCGTGGTGAACCAGCTGAGGAAGCAGCGTGGAGCCGGGAGCGAGCTCGGTCAGGTAGGGAGCGAAATTCGCCAGGTCCTCGGCGCTCTTGCCTTCGTAGAGGCACTCAAACGGATGCTTCTGCTCCCGCAGCAGATCGAGCACGCGGCGGTCCTGCGCGGCATCGAGCAACGCGAAGAGCGGCGCGCGCATGGCGAGAAATTTCACGGCTTCCTGCTGCAGCGGCGGCAAACCCGCGGTAGAAGCGGGCGGAGGTATGAGAACCGTTGTTTCAGGAGCCACGACAGGCTTGTTCTCGGCAGCGGGCGCCGGAGGATCCGTGTCACGGCCTTCCTTCACCGAGAATCTGCTCGATCCAGCGGAGATTACATCGCCGATCTGAAGGATCGCGGCTTCGACGCGCGTTCCATTCACAAACAGTCCATTGGTGCTCTTCAGGTCGAGCAGGCGGATGGTCTCGCCGTCGTTTTCGATGGAGAAGTGCTGGCTCGAAAGAAAGGTATCAGCCGGGATCGGGTAATCCGATGGGCTGCTCCTGCCGACTCGCAGTGCTTTTCCCGGCTCTACACGGATGACCCGGCCGGCGGCTGGCCCGGCCGTGATTTCCAAAGCGACTCGCAAGGCGTTTCCTTCTTATCCCGATCCGCTGGCCGCCGCCGCCGCGCATTGGGCGCAAAATGCTGCGCCGGTCTTGGCCGCCCCGGCCAGCGCCGCTCCTTGCGCGCCGCCCATGCCGACTTCCCCGATGATCACCGTGGGACAGCCCATGACGATGACGCCGCCATGCACGGTGGGATCACCCATGCGCGCCGCCATCAGACTGCCGATCAGCACGGTCGGCGATCCCATCGCAATCATATCCGGCGGCCCGACACAAACCAACATGTCGGTCATTCGCGCAGCGGGCAGGAATCCGATCAGGACCGTCGGCATACACGGCGGCAGGATCGGTCCGCCTACGTGGGGCACCAGAACCGTGACCAGGGGACAAACGTGAGGATCGGTCGTTCGGGCGGCGGGAGGCATGGATTAGAGTCGATGCTATCACGTCTCGCTCATTTCCGCAGCACAGATTGCCCAACGGACGGACCCGTGGCCTCTACCAGTTCAAGACCGTTGTCTTGGCGGCGACGAGGTCGACCGGGCGTGTCTCGTTGGTGACTTTTAAGGAGTAGCTGCCCTCGGGAAACGCCAGCGGGAGGTTGAGCTTGTTATGTCCAAGCTCGGTGCCGTTGTGGTCGAAAACGTAATAATACTGATCGGCGATGCCCTTCACGCTCACCGTGGCTGTCTGGTATTCGTTGGTCTTGCCGGCTTCGACCTTCACGGGCATGGCGACGTTATTGATCTTGACCGAGTAATCGCCTTCCACGAAGGAGAGCGGACCATTCAGCTTCTGGTGCGCCAGTTCGATGCCGGTGGCACTGAATACGTAATAATATTCATCCGTAGTTCCGTGCACCAGGAGCGCGCCGGTGGTCAGCTTTGCCAGGGAACCAGCGGCAATTTGAACCGTGGCCGATGTACCGTTCACTTTCACCGTGCGCTGGCCCGGCATGAAAGCCAGCGGTCCCGACAGTTTCTGGTGGGCGAGCTCTCTGCCTGTGGAGTCGAACACATAGTAGTATTCGTCCGTGCTTCCGGGCACCGTAAGGATACCGGCCTGGACCTCCGTGACGGCGGCGGGCTTCACTTCAACATCCTGAGGCGTATTGTTTACCTGAACCGTGTATTTGCCGGGGAAGAAGGCCAAGCCACTGCCGAGTTTGTTGTGGGCCAGCTCCTGTCCGAGGGAATTGAGCACGTAATAATACTCATCCGTGGTTCCTCGAAGCAGGAACGTGCCCGCGGAGCATTTGGTCAAAGTATTCTCCCGAACATGGACCGGGTGAGCGGAATTGTTGAGCTTGGCGTCATAGTCTCCAGGCTTGACTGACGCAGCCGTGTTCAGGCGTCCGTGGGTGGCCTCCTTGCCGGTCTTGTCCAGGATGTAGAAGTAGTCGTCCGCGGAGGCCGTGATCTCAACGGCGCCCTCTCCGGCGCGAATCCCAGCGCTGGCCGGCAGCGGCTCGTAACGGCAGAACGGATCATCCGGCGTCTTCGTGCACGAAAAGGTCGCCAGCGAGAAAAACAATACAATGAGCACACCTTTACATTTCATACCTGTCTGCTCCTGCTATCTGCACGTGTCAGTGTACACCCGCGCGCCCGCTCCGCGCGATCACCAAATCATTTACGCTATATAGTGTTAACAACTGGAGGTGCGTTGTGCGGCTCTTTGTTTACCTGACTGCGACGATTTCTCTCGGCGGATTCACTTGCTACGCCGGCTCCTCAGCGCCGGGATGCGAGGCGCGGCCCGAAGTCCGGCAGACTTTGCGCGAGAAGCTCAAGGATTCCGATCTCGCTCGCCTGAAGTTCGCCGATCGAGCGGCGCGCGAGCACCAGGTGCTGGAGGATCTGATCGCGCAGTATCCGGGTGAGATCGAGCCCTACCGGCGCCTTATCAACTTCGTTCGCTACTCCGAACCGGAGCAGTTCCCGGCGCTTCAGGACCGATTGCGCAAGCAAGCTGCGGCGAAGCCCGGCGATCCGGTGGCGGCGTACGTTGCCGCGGTGGCGTTGTTCCAGACCGACACGCCGGAGAGCATCCGGCTGCTGGAGGCCGCGCGAGCGAGTGCGCCGGATTTCGCGTGGACCGCGCTCGAACTGGCCAACATTTACGCGTCGGGCAAGCTCGCGGACAAGAAGAAGGCCGCCGAGGATCTCGCGCAGTTTTTCTCGATGTGCCCGTCGTCGACCGACCAGAGAGCGCAATGGCTGCTGGGGAAACTGGGCGACATGGCCCTCCAAGCCCGGGTAGCCAGCGCGCTGCGAGTAAAACTGGCTAAGGAAACCGATCCGGTGACGCTGCGCGATTATGAAACGCTGTGGGGCCTGGAGTTCCGCTCGCGCCCGCCCCAACAACATGCCGCGCTGCGCGAACAGGTCAAGACGGATCTGAAGCGGCTGGAGGCAATCGACGTCAAGGGAGATGTTAAGTGGGTCGCGCTGCTCAAGAATGGCTCCAAGCAGACCGGCGATCCAGAGGCGACCGTCGCTCTGGAGGATCGCCTGCTGCGCGAATTTCCAGCGTCGGAGGAGGCCTACGGCGTGCTCTACGACCGTTGGAAGAAGATCCACAAGGAGCCGTCGGACCACAAAGACGCCGCCGCGTGGGCCGTCTACAATGCGGCCTATAAGGATGCGATGAAGGAGTGGATCCGCGAATGCACGGACTCGACTTATCTTTCGCGCTCGACTTGGTTCTTCACGATTTTTAGCGACGACACGATTTCCGAGAAGGAAGGAAATGCGGCGCTCGATCACTTTCTAAAGGCGCAAACCGATTACGAGGCTCCGGCGGCCTGGCCTTACCTCGACGCGGCGGAGTTCCTGCTCGTGCATAAATGGCAGCCCAAGCGCGCGCTGGATCTGCTGCACAAGGCGCAGCCATTATTGACGGCCGAGCTGAATCGCGAACTTCACGACGACAATGTTTCCGCAGAGGACGCCGAACAGCGCATGAACAGCCAGCTTTATCAGGAGCAGAACATTGACGGCTTGATTCTCAGAGCGGCCCGTATGGCGGGACGGCCGGCGGAGGCGCAGGCGCTGCGCGCGTCGGTCGATGGCGCGCCACCGAGTCTCAAGAAACGTGAATCCGGCTACTGGCTGAACCGGGCGCGGCTGGCGGCGATCGAGAATCGCAGAGCCGACGCCCTGACGTATTATCAACGGGCGCTCGAAACGCGGCTTTCGCCGCCCAACCCGTGGCGAGGGAAGTTGGAGGACGACCTCGCGGACGAGTCGCGCGCACTGTGGAAGGAAATGGGCGGAACAGAGGTCGCCTATGCGGTCTGGAGCAATCCACCGGTGGCGAAAACGGAAGAACTCAAGGAAGGACGCTGGGAGAAGCCGAAGAAGACGCTGCCCGCGTTTGAGCTTTCAGACCTTTCCGGCAAGACCTGGAAGCTGACGACGCTGGAGGGCAAATCCGTCCTCGTGAATCTGTGGGCGACCTGGTGCGGGCCGTGCAACGCCGAACTGCCGCATCTTGAAGAGTTGTACAAGAAAGTGAAGGACCGTTCCGATGTGCAGATTCTGACCTTCAATATCGATACGGACCTCGGGCTGGTGGAGCCGTTCATGAAAGAGAAAGGCTTCACGTTTCCGGTGCTGCCCGCGTATTCCCTGGTGATGGGTCTGCTCGATGGCGTGGGAATACCGCAAAACTGGATCGTCGATCCGCAGGGCAAGTGGCGGTGGACGCAGCTTGGATTCGGCGGGGAACCGGACTGGACTGGCGAAATGATTCAGCGGCTGGAGCAGGTGAAGAAGAGCGAGACGGCCGCCCCGTCGTCATTGCCGTAGATTCCGGGGCCGTAGGATGCGCCACTCACTTTTTCTTGCGTTCGCGCTGTCCGCGCTGTTTGTCTCCTGCGCCCGCAAACCCAACTTCGATGTCGTTTTAAGAGACGGTCGCTTGTGCGACGGATCCGGCTCGCCGTGCACTCCGGGAGGCGTCGCGATCAGCGGCGACACCATAGCGAAGGTGGGAGATGTGGCGGCGGATCTCGGCCGGCTCGATCTTGACGTTCGCGGCCAGGTCATCGCGCCCGGCTTCATCAACATGATGTCCGGGGAATCGGGCCTCTTCGCCGACGGCCGCGGCCAGAGCGACTTGCGGCAAGGCGTGACGCTCGAGATCTTCGGCGAGGGCGAGTCGATGGGTCCAGTCAATGACCAGATGCGCGCCGAAGAGGAGCACGACCAGTCCGACATCAAGTACCCCATCACCTGGCGCACTCTCGCCGAGGGATTGGACACGCTGGCCGGACGCGGCATTTCGCCGAACATCGCTTCGTTCATCGGAGCGGCGACGCCGCGCGTGAACGTGCTGGGCCGCGCGAATCGCGCGCCTACTCCGGCGGAACTGGATCAAATGCGCGCGTTGACGGCCAAAGCGATGGAGGATGGTGCGCTGGGTGTCGCGTCGGCGCTGATCTACGCACCCGGCAATTACGCGCGGACAGATGAGCTGATCGCGCTCGCCGAAGTGGCTGCGAAGTACAAGGGCATTTACATCTCGCATATGCGCAATGAAGGCGACCACGAAATGGACGCGCTCGAGGAGTTCATGACCATCGCCCGCACGGCGCGGATTCCCGCTGAGATTTACCATCTCAAGGTCGCCGGAGCCAACAACTGGAAGAATCTGCCGGAGGTCCTTAAGAAGATCGAAGCGGCGCAAGCGGAGGGGCTCAAAATCACCGCCGATATGTATACTTATCCCGCGGGCGCCACCGGACTCGATGCCTCGATGCCGCCATGGGTGCAGGAGGGCGGGCTGGCAGAATGGCGCAAGCGCTTGCAGGATCCGGCCATCCGGAAGCGCGTCAAGCAAGAGATGGCGTCCGGAAAAACCTATGACAACCTGTTCGCCGCCGTGGGATCGCCCGACAAGATTCTCTTGGTCGGCTTCAAGAGCGAGAAGCTGAAACCGATGACCGGCAAGTCGTTGGGCGAGGTTGCGCGCATTCGTCATGAATCGCCGGAGGATACGGCGATGGACCTGGTGATCGAGGACGACTCCCGTGTCGAGACCGTCTACTTCCTGATGAGCGAAGACAACATCCGGAAACAGATCGTCCTGCCCTGGGTGAGCTTTGCCGCGGATTCGGACCCGGAGGGCGTCGACGGCGTGTTCCTGAATTCGAGCACGCACCCGCGCACGTTCGGCAACTTTGTTCGGGTATACGCCCGCTATGTCCGGGACGAGAAACTTTTGACCGTCGAAGAAGCAGTGCGCAAGATGACCTCCTTGCCGGCCTCGAATCTCGGCATCGATCGCCGCGGCTTGCTGAAGGCGGGATACTTCGCCGATGTCGCGGTCTTCGATCCGGCCACCATCCAGGACCATGCGACTTTCGAGAAGCCCCGCCAACTGGCCACCGGCGTTTCGGAGGTCTTCGTCAACGGAGTCGAGGTTATCCACGATGGCGAGCACACCGGGGCAAAGCCCGGCCGGGTGGTCAGGCGATC
Organism: Bryobacteraceae bacterium; assembly: GCA_049521275.1. Taxonomy (GTDB): domain Bacteria; phylum Acidobacteriota; class Terriglobia; order Bryobacterales; family Bryobacteraceae; genus Palsa-187. Next base: position 7,218 of record JBEKOZ010000005.1, read on the forward strand.
GCGAAAATAAGCCTTATTTTTTCCGCAGTTGTTGGGCGACCTTCTCATCCTCTCCCCAAACTCGAAGCAGATTGCCGCTCCACAGCTTTCCGATCTGTTCTTCCGTGTAGCCGCGCCGCACCAGCTCCAGTGTGACGTTGAATGCTTCCGCCGCGCTATTCCAGCCGTCGATTCCGCCGCCGCCATCGAAGTCGGATGAGATTCCAACATGATCGATTCCAATGAGCTTCACCGCGTAGTCGATGTGGTTCACGAAGTCCTTCACGTTGGCTCGGCCCGCGGGAGGAAGCTTGGCGTCGATCTCCGCCAGCCGCTTGTCGTATTCGGCGCGGCGTTCGGGTGAAAGGGCGTCGAGCGCCGCATTGCCACGCCCCCGGCCGGCGCCGCCACTTGCCCCACGACCCTGCGGGCCATGTCCATGAGAGTCCTCTACGGGACATACGCGGGCCGCATCCGCTCCTTCACCGCGTCCACGGCCGCCTCTGCCGCCTCGGCCGCCGCCCTGGGTAAGGCCGAACTCTTCACTCAACTTGGTGAGGGCAGCGGTGCGCTCCTTCGAATCCGCTTTGACAAATTCCGCTAACCCCACCACCTGAATCACGCCGCCGTTCTTCTTGAGAGCCAGCAACTGCTCGTCGTCCATATTCCGGCTGACGTCGGCGAGCGCGCGCACCCCGGAATGCGACGCGATGACCGGCGCCTTGGAAAGCCGCATGGCTTCCATGTTTGCGCCTTTCGAGGGATGCGACAGATCGATCATCATACCCAGGCGATTCATCTCGGCGATGACTTCCCGGCCGAGCGGCGACAGCCCGTTGTTGTAGAGGTAGCCCTGGGTTTCTCCCGTATTCGAATCGGCGAGCTGGCTGTTGCCATTGTGGGCCAGAGACATGTATCGGCCGCCCCGGTCGTAAAACTCCTGCACTTTTTTGATATCGGTTCCAATGGGATATGCGTTCTCCACTCCGATGACGGCGATTCGAAGATGCTTCTTGTGCAATGCGAGCACGTCGGCAGGCGTCAACGCGAGGCCGATGCTGTCGGGTGCGATCTTTTCGGTCAAGCGATGAACCGCGTCGAACTTCGCGATCGCCTGCCGGTATGCGTCGTCGTACCCCTCCGGCGTGAGCGGGCCCTGCCCGACGTAAACGATCATGAACGAGACATCCATGCCGCCTTCGACCATTTTTGGAATATTCACCTGAGTCGTAAGGCGCATGGTGTAATTGCATTCCGCCGTGAAGTTCGCGGGATCGATATCGTTGTGAGTGTCGAGCTTGAGGACACGTTCGTGTATGCCCTTGGCTTTAGCAATCAGCGCCGCATCGTTCGTTTGCGCCGGACTTGTCCCGGCGATGATGAGAAACAACAGGCCGGCAATCATGAGTTTTCGTTTGGCGTCGTTCATACCGTAACAGGGTACCTTCTTCACAACCGTTTGTGGCGCATGCACTCGTGCGTGCCGCGTCGACCTTAGCGTCGACGCCCGGCTTTGGCTCACGCCAGGAGCTTCTAACACCGTCCCGTCAGGGGGGGGATTCGGCGATCCGCGCGCAGTTTCACAATACTTTTACGATCCTGTGAAGCTTCCCAACGAATCCGCGTGTTGATATGAGGGAGTGAAGCTGCTTCGAGTGGCGCAAGTCACCTTCTTCTGGACCGCGATTGCGTCGGCCTCCGATTACGTCGGCAGCGACGCCTGCAAGACCTGTCACGCTCCGGTGTTTAACCAGTTCTTCCGCAATCCTCACTACCAAAGCATCTCGAGCAGTAAGGAATCGCCCGAAAATGCCGGGTGCGAAAGCTGCCACGGACCCGGCAAAGCCCATATCGCAGCCCACGGCGGCAAGGCGACCATCATCGCTTTTTCCGAAATCGGGCCCGAGAAAACTCTCACCGCCTGCCTGCGCTGCCACTCCCAAACGCTCTCCCGCGCCAATATCCGTAAGAGCGCCCACACTCAGGCGGATGTCGTCTGCACCAACTGCCACTCCATCCATAATGCAAAGGCGCCGAAATTTCTCCTCGCGAAGCAGGAGCAGCGTGATCTGTGCTACTCCTGCCACTCGACGGTCAAGGCGCAGTTCTCCATGCCCTTCAAACATCGCGTCAATGAAGGCTCCGTCAATTGCACCGATTGCCACAACCCGCACGGCACCTTCGCCGCAACTTGGGGCATGGCCGGGCGATCCCACATGGTCGATCAGAAGGCTGGAAACGAAGAGGCGTGCCTCAAATGCCACTCCGATAAACGCGGCCCCTTCGTTTACGAGCACGCTTCCGTGCGCATCGATGGATGCCAGACCTGCCACATGCCGCACGGCTCCAACAACCCACGAATGTTGACGCGCCCGGCTGTCTTCACTATGTGCCTCGAATGCCACAATGGCGCCGGCCAGTTCGGCATCATGAACAACGGCGTGTACCACCTGTCCGCCACCCATAACATGGCTGATCCGCGCTACCAGAACTGCACCACTTGCCATGTGCGGATTCACGGGTCGAATGCCGACCCGCTTTTCATGCGATGAGAAAATTATTCCTTATCTCGATCGCGTCCGTCGCGCTGGCCCAGCCGCCCGTGGCTCCCACGGTAGAGCAGACGGGTAACCCGCGCGGCGAAAACTCGGGAGACTACAACATCATTCAATCGTTCGAACTGGGCTACCGCTTCGCGACCATTGGCGGCGATGGGGGAATGTATGACAGCACCGTCAATTATGGCGATGGCATCCGTCTGCTGTCCAGCTCGCTCAACGTTCAATCGCGCGACGGCCATGGCCGTTTGTTCGACCACCTTGTGCTCACCACGCAAGGCCTGGGCGGTGATCCCTATCAATCGGCCATCCTGCGCATCGAAAAGAATCGCCTCTACCGCTACGATATGACCTGGCGCCTCACTGCCTACGTCGATCCCGCCGAAACGATCTCCTACGGCGAGCATGCCATGAACACGACGCGCACCATGCAGGATCACGACTTCACGCTGTTCCCGCAGAGCCGGTTCAAGCTGTTTCTCGGCTACTCGCGCAATCTTGAAACAGGACCCGCGCTCACCACCATTCAGTTGTACAATTCCGCCGGCAACGAATATCCTCTCTTCGAAAACGTGCATCAGGAAACGAATGAATACCGGCTAGGCGGCGAAGTAAAGTTCCTCGGCGTACGCCTCAACGTCATGCATGGCTGGGAAGATTATCAGGAGAACACCCCCGAATCTCTAGTCTCGGCCTCAACGGGAAACAATCCCACCCTCGGGCAGGCGCTCAATTCGTTTCAATCGAACGAACCCATGCACGGCACCAGCCCCTATTGGCGCGTCGCGCTATTTGGTGAAGGCAAGAAATTCTGGGCCATCAACGGTCGATTCACTTATGTCGCCGGCAAGGATGCCTTCGTGCTCAACGAAAATTCCGCCGGAACCAACGTCGGCGTTCCCAACCAGCTTCAGGTGGTGAGCTTTGGCAACGCCCAACGTCCCGCTTTGGCCTCCAATTTCACTATCAGCCTTTTCCCCGCCACACACTGGGTCTTCACCAACCAGACCTCCTTCTCGAACATCCGCATGATCGGCGATTCTTATTTCACGGAGATCGCCAACGGCACCGTCGTAAGCCCCGTGCTGCCGTTCCAATATCTCGGCATCCAGATCTTCTCCAATACCACCGACCTGATGTTTCATCCGTCGAAGTGGTTCAGCATCCACGGCGGATTCGAGTATTCAGACCGCCACATCGGCTCCGTACAGGGTCAAAATAATCTGGGCGATCCCGCCCCCGCCCAGCCGGCCATCGAACAAAGCAACCAGCTTAAAGCCGGAACAGTCGGCTTCCGCCTCAAGCCGCTCAAAGAACTGACGATCAGCGCCGATGCCGAGGTCGGCCGCCAGAACAAACCGATTTATCCCATCAGCGACGGCAATTATCAGGCCTTCCGCGGGCGCATCGAATATAAGAAGAAGCAATTTCGCGTGGGCGCCTACGGCAAGACCGATTACAACATAAACTCCGACATTCTCACCAGCTACGCATCGCACGAACGCACCTATGGCGCCGACGGCTCCTGGGTTTGGAACTCCTCGTTTTCGATCGACGCCAGCTACACCAAGCTGCACCTCAATACCCTCGGCGGCATCGACTACTTTTCCGGGGGTGTCGACGTTTCAGGCGAAAGCTCGTACTACGTCAGCAACATCCACAGCGCGACGCTCGGGGCCCGCTTCACCCTTCTGAAACGGGCCGATTTCTTCGTAGGCTACAGCCACGTGCAGGACGTCGGCGATGGCCGCGCGACGCCCGATGGCGCGGGACTCTATTCCGCGCTGCCGGCCTTCGAAGCCGCGCAGACGTTCCCTCTCCGCTATCTGTCGCCATCAGTCCGCCTGTCGATCCGCATCACTCCCAAACTCCGGTGGAACGCGGGATATCAGTATTACGGCTACCGGGAGCAGTTTTCGAGCGCGCAGGACTATCAGGCAAACACCGGGTTCACGTCTCTCGCGTTCTCCTTCTGATCGTTTAGCAACGCACCCATTTTCGCGGCGAACTGCGCCTCGGAGAATTTCGCTGCCCAAGCTTGCAAAGCTCTCGGGTCGACTTTGTGTTCGACGGCATCCCATTGCTCGATCGCGTCGAGCAGAGCGTCGTCTGTCTGGGTCGGGTAGAGCAGCCCGCCAAAGTACGGGACCGTTTCGACCGCTCCTCCACGGGCGAGTGCGATCACCGGTTTCCCGCTCGCCAGGGCTTCGACGGAGGTGATGCCGAAGTCCTCTTCTCCCGGGACGAGAAACGCCCGGCAGCGGGCATACAGTTCACGCAGCTCGGCATCGCTAACGCGCCCGCAAAACTCGATATTCGGGGCCGCGACGCGTCTGAGCGCGGAAAACTCCGGTCCATCGCCCGAAATCTTCAACCGCCGTCCCGATCGTGAAAAGACCCTCACCGCCGCATCGATGCATTTGTACTTGACCAGTTCCGAGACGATCAGATAATAATCGTCAGACGGTTTCGAATAGAACGTTTCGACCGCAACCGGCGGATAGATCACCGAAGCCTCGCGGCGGTAGGTTTTAGAAATCCGTCGCCGTACATTTTCGCTATTCGCAACGAATTCATCGACCCGCGCAGACGATGCGTAATCCCACAATCGCAGATAGTGCGTCAGCGGCGTCATCAGCGCGCGTTTCACTCGCGAACGCGTCCACTCGCTTCGATAGGCCGGGTAAAGTTCCCACAGGTAGCGCATCGGCGTGTGGCAATAGCAGACGTGGCGCGCACTGGACGGCGCGATTACCCCTTTGGCAGGACCGGATTCACTGCTGACAATCAGGTCGTATCCGCGCAAGTCGAAATTTTCGAGCGCCATCGGCATCAGCGGAAGCAGCGACCGGTGATGCCGGCGCAGCGGTTGCAAAAACGAGGGCGTGATGCGATGGGAGCGAATCGCCGGCGAGACGCTTTCGGGCTCGTAGAACAGCGTGAAAATGTCGGCGTCGGGCAGCAGGCGGCACAGCGCCTCGAGGACCTTCTCGCCGCCGCGCATATCGAGCAGCCAGTAATGTACGATCGCCGCCCTCATGAAAACCCCCTCATGAAACAATGATTGCGCGCATCTCCGGGCGCTTTGTGCCGACGTTGTATTTTTGCTGTAAAATCTGCGCATTTAGGCTTCTTCGTCCTGGATTCCTGGCCTTTCGTCGCTTACCCTGGGCAGGGAAGCTCATGCCAGTCGAAGTGGAAACCGCCGACGATATTTTCCTGCCGGATCTCCCCGATCTCCAGTGCGCGACGTTTTTCCCGCTCGGGTTTCCAGTCGAACTCGCCACCAATTCGGAGGCCGTGATGCACGCGGCGCGCCGGAGCTGGGGCATGTTTCCGGCCGCGCATCGGGAATCCCCCATATCTCTTTGCCTCACCGTAGCCGGCCACGAAGACCAACTTCCACCGCCGCCGAAATTTCGGACTCATGGCCATCTGATGTCGATTGTGGCCGACGCGCGCAATCACGCGATCTGCGATTTCAGCCGCCAATGCGCCTTCGCTTGGGTTACGCAGCGCGTAGCGGAACAGGCGGACTTCCTGCGGTTCCATTTTCTGGAAGCCCCGGTCATGACGCTGCTGGTTGCGGCCCACCTCGCGCCCATCCACGGCGCGCTGGTGACGCGGCACGGCGTGGGAGTGGCTCTGTGTGGTGAATCTCTCGCCGGTAAGAGCACGCTCGCCTATGCCTGCGCGCGCAGCGGCTGGACCTTTGTTTCGGACGACGCGGCGTACCTTCTTCGCCATCAACCGGGCCGCTTCGCGGTGGGAAATTCTTTCAGCGCGCGCTTTCGCGAACATGCGAAGCTTCTGTTTCCCGAGTTGGAGACCTGCCGCTTCCAGCCGAAACTGAATGGCGCGCCGGGAATGGAGGTTCCTATGTCGGAACTGCCGGTGGCGACCGCGAGTGGTTGTTCGATCGATCACCTGGTGTTTCTGCGGCGCGCACCCGCGGGCCCAGCCAGAATCAGCCCCTTTGACAAAGCCCGTGCCTTGGCGTGGCTTGAACAAGTCGTGATGTACGGACCTGGCGACGTGCGGGAATCGCTGCGCCGGGCCTACCGGCGGCTGCTCAGCGCGGGGATCTGGGAATTGCATTATTCAAGTCTTTCCGATGCGGTCCATCTGCTGGAGCAACTCGAATTCTGAAACGATCCGCCGCACAGATACCTTCTTATATGCAAGCGCCCCTCGCGGCGCTGCGATTCTCTTCGCCTGATTACGAGCCGTTATCGCGGCTGACCGCGCTGCAATGGAGGCGCGCGCTGTCGTTCTGCGATCGGGCGCAGTTCACTCTGCCGTTGGCGCTTCGTTGCCGCGATCGTCTGCCCGATGAAGTGAGGGCCCGCACCGATCGCAATCTCGCCGGCAACGCGGAACGATGGCAGCGCATCCGGGAGACTTATTGCCGGCTCGCCGGGCCCTTCGAGCGCGCCGGTATCGAGCCGCTTGTTCTGAAAGGTTTCTCGCATTGCCCCGGTTTTATTCAAAATCCTCGCTGGCGGCCGCAGTACGACATCGATCTGCTGCTGCCGCGGGACCAGTTGATGCGGGCGCGCGAAGTGGCCGGATCGCTTGGCTACGAGCCGCTGCGCGCATCCAGCGGCCGCGTGGATCATCTGCCCGCCATGATCCGCAAGACCGGATGGCAATGGCGCGGCGATCTCTTCGATCCGGAAATCCCTCTTTCACTCGAGCTCCATTTCCGCCTCTGGGACCAGCTGACGGAGCACTTCGCGCCGGCCGGTCTCGATCGATTCTGGGAGCGCCGCGAGCGTCGCATCCTGGAAGGGCTCGCGTTCACGGCCTTGCATCCGGTCGACGCGCTGGCTTACGCGTCCCTGCATGTCCTCCGCCATCTTCTTCGCGGCGACGCGAAGCCCTTTCACCTTTACGAACTTGCGTCACTGCTCCATCAATCCGCTGACGGCGACTTGTTCTGGACCAACTGGAGGCAGTGGCACGATCCGTCCCTCCGGCGTCTCCAAGCGATCTGCTTTGGCCTGGCGCAGCGCTGGTTCGATTGCCGGCTGCCCTCCGCGGCGCGGGAAGAAATCGAGCGGCTCCCGCCCGAAATATCGCGCTGGCTCGATGCATGCGCGTTCTCCCCGTTGATCGCCCAGGTGCGTCCGAATAAGGATGAACTGTGGCTCCACTGGAGCTTGATCGATTCCCGGCGCGGCAGATGGTTGATGCTGCGTCGCCGTCTGCTGCCCGCCACGTTGCCGGGACCGGTGGATGCCGTGCATCTGCCGGATCGCGAGATTACCTGGCGCATCGCGATCCGGCGGAAGTGGCGCTACGGTCGATACGCGGCCTCGCGGTTGCTGCACCACGTGTTTGCATTGCCCGAAGTCGCACTCGGAGCGTTTCGATGGTTTACCGGTTCAACCCGATAACGCTTGGGGCCGCGCATTGCTCCATGACACTCGTAATTCCCTCGCGATACGACCCTAGCGTGTAATGCCTTTCCCATTCACGCCGCGCGTTGTGCGCCACCGCGCGCAACCTCTGTGGATCCGCTTCGACCACCTCCTGCAACGTTTGGGCGAGTTCACCGGGCGACGCTCCTCGCGCCAGGAAGCCAGTGATTTTATCCTCGATCACCTCCGGTATGCCGCCTGCCGGGCACGCCACCACCGGCAGCCCGGCGGAGAACGCCTCGATAAGGACCCGCGGCATTCCTTCCTGTTTCGACGGGATCACGAGAATGTCGAGATCGTGCATCACCGCTCCTACGTCCTTCTGCCAATCCAGAAATTCCACCGGCAGACCGGCGGCGATTTGGAGAACCTTACCGTAATAATCGCCGTCTCCGAACAGCGGCGCTCCGCAGATCACGAATCGCGCACGCGGCGCACGGGGCATCAGCAGGGCGGCCGCCCGCAGAAATTCCAATTGTCCTTTTTCGGGCGCAATACGACCGATGATACCGATCCGCACTTCGTGCCTCGGCTCGAAGATCCGTTCGCGAAAGCCGAGATCGGCCGTTCCGTTCGGGACCCTGTGGATGCGCTCATGGGGCACCCATTTCCGCAGTGGTTCAGCGACCGCATCGCAGCAAGCGGCGACCGTCGCGTCCGATTGACGTAAAGCAAATCCTTCCACGTAAGCTGCGCTGCGCTGCGCAATCGAGTGATGCGCGTGGAACAGGATCGGCGTGCGTCCAGTCGCCGCAATCGCCGCCGCGATCAGCAATCGCGGACCATTCACGTAGAGCAGATCCGTCGGCGCATCCAGCATTTCGGCAATCGCCACCGTCTGCGCGGGCACATCGGAGGCAAACCGCAATACATCGGCCGCGGACTTCCGGCCGCATCGATACGGACCGGACCGAATCTCGTCGACGTACATTCCGCGCTCGCGCAGAATGCCGGCCAGTGGCCCGCCCGGTGGAACAGCCGCCCGGGCGCTCCATCCTCGCTCCTCAATTGCCGGGAGCAGATCAAGCAAACACTGCTGCGCACCGCCGAGCGCGCTGAACTGATCGAGAAACAGGATATTCACCGGCGCACCGCCAGTGCGAGCACGCACAGGTACACCGGCAAGACGCGCCAGTACGTCAGCAGATCGGCGGAGAACATTTGCACGATTTGCCCCGTCCAGAAGCACAGCATCCACGTTCCGCAAAACGACCGCCGCGAATCATCGGAGTTGGCCGCGCGATACGAAGCGCGAACCACGGCGAAATTCCAGACCACCAGCGCCGCCAGTCCCGCAATACCGGTCTCAATCAACATACTGATATAGGTGTTGTCGGCAATCGCCGTCTGACCGATAAAATCCGAATAAGGGAGGGTCTTGTAGCCCACTCCGAAAATCGCGTGCCAGGGATGCGCCATCAGGTACTGCGCCAGCATCGTCCAGGTGTGAACGCGCCCGGAGAGGATCGCGTTCGGCGACTCGAAAAAATAGGAAAACGACTGCGAGAATCGTAGCCAGTAGGCTTGTGCGAAGAGCGGAAACAGACCGAACAGAAGCGCGCACGCGGCCCCGGCGACCATTGCCGCCGCAATCAGGAATCGGCCCATGCGCACGCGTTTCCGGTTCAGCCAAAGCAACACGACCAGCGCCACTCCCAGATTCACCAACGAGGCGCGCGAGTAAGATAACACCAGCGCCGAAGCCAATGCGACTCCGCCCGCCAGCATCGTCGCCAGCGAGACCGGCCGCTCCTGCCGGGGCCGGAAGAGTGCCACGGCGATCATCTCCAGAAAGAACGCGCACAGGTTTCCGAGCGTGCTCGCCTCATAGAACACTCCTTGCGCCCTCCGGAACACTCCCGAGTCGAGCCAGATGAATTGCGCTCCATACCCGCCGGGCGCCGGGAATTGGAAATAGAAGTCGAGACACGCGAACACCGCCGAGCCGGCGGCAGCCCAGAACAGCACCCGAACGATGTGGAAGGATACGTCCGCTCCGCGCACAAAGAAGAATGCGTACACCGAGATTCCGAACAGCATCACGCGCGCCATGCTTGCGGCTGCTATCGGCAGTCCGGAGTAAATCGCTGCCATCGCGACACTGGCTGTAATCGCCGCGAAGAGCGCGCAGAGCGACATGCTCAAACGGTCCATGCGAATGGGAACCGCATGAATCAACCCGATCAGCACTCCGCATCCTGCAAACAGCAGCGCAACGTGGGGACCCGCGTCTCCCAGTGCGAAAGGAAATGGCGGCAGAAGCAGCGCGGAGACGAAAAAAAGCATCAGCCATCTACCCGGCGCGCGAAGCATCCACCACAGCGCGGGAATCGCGATCAGCGCCGCGCACGCGGCGGCCTTTCCCCACACACCGGGCGTCAGCGCGATCAGCGCCGCAAACGATCCGAGCACGGCGCCGGCGGCGATCTGCGTCCGCTCTTCGGCGAAGCTCATCCGGAGCGCCGCCTGCGATATGAGAACGAGACCGTCAGATAACCCGCCAGCGCGACCAGAGTCAGCAGCAGTGCCGCGAATACATTCAAAACGACGTTCGGCGAGCTCGCGCGCTGCGGCACGATTCCGGGATCGATCACCCGCAGCCTCTCGCCCCGCGTTCCGGCGGTGGCGCGCAATTCGCGAAGCCTTGCCGCGGAGCTTTCGCTCGCCGTCTGCGCCATTTTCAGCTCGACTTCGAGCTTTTGCCTTTCGGCGTTCCTTCGCGAAACCAGCGCACTCTTCTGTTCGATTCTGTTGTCCAGCTCCGCGCCTCTCTTTTCAAGTTCCGCCGCCCTCGCCCGCAACCCAGGCAGTTCGCGCGCGAAATCGGGTTTCTCCTGATACTCGGCGATATCGCCGCGCGCGTCCGTCAACGACTGGCGGACCTTCGCGGCCAAATCGACGTCCGAGTCGATTTGCGCCTGCAACGCCGCGCTCGGCGCGTGCGCCTCATTTGCAGTCCAGGCTTGTTGCGCCTGGTCAAGCCGCTGCTTTGCCTCCAGCGCTTGACGCTCCGCTTCGCCGATTACCTCGCGATCCGTGGCCAGACTCTCGCCGCGGCTTAGCTTCACCGTTTCCTCCGCCACGTAGCTCACCAGGTGTTGCGCTAATTGAGGGTCCGGCAGTGTCGCGCTGATTTCGAGAATCTTCGTGTCCCGAAGCTTCGTCACTTTCAGCACCTTCTGCTTCAACGATTCAATTTTTTCCGAACCGAGATGAAAGTGTTCCACCGCTCCGGCAAACAGCGTGTCGCTGTCCGCGAATCGTTCGTAGGTTCTGAGCGATTCCAGATACACCGGACTCACCGCCGTCGCCGTCCGCACATCGTTGCCCGCCGGCGGTTCGATGACGATGCTCGCGGTAGCCGTATATCGCTTGGGAAGAATCAGGCTGACCGCGCCCGACAAAACCACGGCGCACACTGAAGCCACGGCGATCAGCCGCCAGTGCAGGCGCAGGTAGTCGACGTACTCAAAAGCATTTTTCTCCGAATCGCCGTACCCGGAGTCCTGCCGGGCTTCGTATTTATACTCTGTATGCAACTTTGGGTGCTCCTGATTACGGTGCTCGTCCCTCTGGCGATTGCGCCGGGGCTGCTTTCCGCTTTCGATATTACGCCCAAAATCGCGATTCTCCTATTCTGCGAATCCGTCCTATTGTTGTTTTGTAAACAACTTGTGAACGGCGCGAAAACGTTATTCGAATCCATCCCCGGCAGGCTCTATCTGGCTTGTCTGGCGGCGCAATGGATATCCACTTTTGTTTCGACCATATCTTCCTCGAACCCGGCTCTCTCCATCTATGGAAGTAGCTGGCGGCGCGACGGCCTGATCGCGGAAACGGCGATCCTGCTCTTCGCCTTCATCGTCGCCGCCTGGTTCGCCGGCGATCACAGCCGCATGCTCGCGGTGCTCCGTGCAGCGACTCTCACCGGCGGCGCGGCTTCGATTTATGGAATCGCCCAGTACTTAGGATGGGACCCTTTGCTGCCTTCGAACGCCTACCAGTCGGGCGAAGGCCCCTTCACCATCGTCCGTCCGCCGGGAACCTTGGGACACGCGGATTTCTTCGCCAACTGGCTGGTCATCGTCGCCTTCTTCGCCCTGGCGCTCGCGCTACGCGAAAACAACAGGCGCTGGCGGACCATCGCGCGCGTCACCGTGCTGCTCGCCGCGCTCGCGATTGTGCTCAGCGGCACCCGCTCCGCGATGCTCGGCCTTCTCACCGGCGCCATCGTCTTCATCGCCCTCGCCCGTCCGCGCCTCGACCGCCGCACCATCCTGATCCTGGCCGCCTGCCTCGCCCTTTTCTATCTCTCCCCGCCCGGCGCGAAGCTGCGCGCACGCGTCCACTGGTCGCTCGACGACCTGCGCGGCGGCGCGCGCCTGCTCCTGTGGAGGGATTCCCTGCACATGGCGATCCGCCGCCCCATCCTCGGCTTCGGACCCGAAACCTTCACCGCGCAATTTCCCCCCTTCGCCTCGGTCGACCTCTCGCGCGCCTATCCCGACTTCTACCACGAGTCCCCGCACAACATGTTCCTCGACGCGCTGACCTCCCGCGGCCTTCCGGGCGCGCTTCTTTTGCTCGCGTTGTGCGTGCTCGCATTCTGGGCGGCCCGGCGAAACCCCGCCCTCGCCGCCGCGCTCGCCGGAGCCGTCGTCTGCCAGCAATTCCTGGTGCTGACCATACCCACCGCCCTCTATTTTTATTTGCTCATCTCCATGCTGATCGCCGCCGCGATCCCCGCACGGCCGCCCGAACCGCGACCGTTCCCCCTCGCCCTGATTCCCGTTGCCGCTGCGATCGCCATCGTGTTTATCGTCTTCGCCTCACGCTTGCTTCTCGCCGACCGAGCCCTGGCGCTCGCCCAGCAGCGTGCCGCTTCGGGCGACATCCGCGGCGCCTCCGCCGCTTACCGCAGCCTCCGCCGATATGAGCCTCTGCCTGGCGAGAGCGACCTGCGCTACTCCCGCGCCATGACCCGTCTCGCGACCACCACTCCCGTCTTCGCCGTCAGCGTCGCCGCCGCCGAGCAAGCCACCGAATCCGCCATTCGCGCCACCAGCACCGCCGAGGATCGCCAGAACGCCTGGTACAACCTTGCCACCATCGCCGCCCTTCGCAACGACCGCGCGGGTGTCGAGGACGGCCTCCGCAGCGCCATCGGCTGCGCGCCCAATTGGTTCAAACCCCACTGGACCCTTTCCCAACTCCTCGAACTCACCGGACGTCATGCCGATGCCCGCCGCGAAGCCTCCCTCGCCCTCTTGCTCGATGGCGGCCACGACCCAGAAGTCACCGCCACCTCACGCCATATCCTGAGCCTTCCGTGAAGTTTCACAATTCTTTTACCAGCCCTGCATGATCCCGCCCGGGCGCGTCGCCTATAGTTGGCGCAGGGACTATTTTTAAAAATGCGAACCCGCTCATTTTTCTTACTGCTATTCGCCGCCGCACTCGCCTCGGCCCAAACCCCTCCGGCGATTACCTCCGGCGGCATCGTCAACGGCGCGAGCTTCCAGGCCATTCCGCTGACCCCCGGCTCATTGTTCTCGATCTTCGGCTCGGGACTCGCCTCGACAACCGCGAGCGCCAGCACCGTTCCGTTCTCCACCAACCTCGGCAGCGTGACCGTTCAGTTCGTCAACGGCTCCACGACCATCGACGCACCCATTTCCTACGTGCAGCCTGGCAGTGACGGCAGCTCGCAGATCAACGCCCAGGTGCCGTGGGAGCTGGTGACGCCCGGCGCCTCCGCGACGGTCAACCTCGTGGTATCGAACAATGGAGTCCCTACGGCTCCCACCCCCGTAACCATCGCGCCATTCTCGCCCGCGATTTTCGGGTTTAACACCGCGTCGGGCACTCTGGCGATCGCCTATAACTATCTGGACTCGACTTTCTCCTGGCCCACCGGCAGCGTCGCCGGCCTCACCACGCACCCCGCCGCACCCGGCTCTTTGGTGATCGCCTACGCCACCGGATTAGGCGCCGTGAACCAGACCGTCGCCGACGGCGCGCCCCCCACGGCCTTGACCGAGGCCAACACCATGCCTCAAATCCTGATCGGCGGGATCACCGCGCAGGTCGGCTTCGCCGGGCTCTCGCAATTTCCCGGCGTCTATCAACTGAATATAACCGTCCCCGCCAACGCGCCCACGGGAAGCGCCGTGCCGTTCCAGGTGCAAGTGGGCGGCATCACCTCCCCGGCCACCTTCACCATAGCGGTCGGCAACCCATGAAAACCGTCTTGCAAATCGCCTTCTTCCGAGCCGTGACCGCAGGGAGCGGTTTCCCGTTTTCGAACCACCGAGCCGTGTGGGGCCGGGCTTCCAGCCCGCAGCCGGCTTCAGGCGGCTCCGCGCTACCGAGCCGCGACCGCAGGAAGCGATCTTAACGTCCAGCGACCTTTCCTTCTTAGCGCCGGCATCTCGATCGTGCCGGCGCATTTTTTTCTACCACGCCCCTCTTCCGTGAATCAGCGCCGTCACCGTACGCAGCAGGATCGATACATAGGACCACGCCGTCAACCCGTTCACCAGTTCCAGGTCCATCGCCGCGCGCTCCGGAAACTTGACCGCGTTCCGCCCTCGCGTCTGCCACAGACCCGTCACCCCCGGCTTTACCGACAACACCTCTCTTGCTCTCGCGCCGTAATGCTTCTCGATCTCGGTTCTGGTCAGCGGCCTCGGACCCACGAATGCCATCTCGCCATTCGCAACGTGCCACAATTGCGGCATCTCGTCGATCGAGTGCCGGCGCAGGAATTTTGCGAACCGGCTTGTCACCCGCTGGTCCCGCGGGTCTTTCTGGTCGCCCGAAGGCTCGGCGATAATATACTCCACCCACGCAGCCCCGCCGCGATCCGCGCTCTCGTGAGGCCACATGGTTCGCAGCTTCCACATCCAGAACAGCCGGCCGCCTTCCCCCACCCGCAGATGCGCGATGAACGGCGATCTTCCCGACAGGAAGAAAATCGCGGCCCCCGCGGCGGCAATCGCCGGAGCCGCCGCCGCCAGCAAAACCGCGCCCGCCGTTCTCTCCACCGCGTCTCTGAAATCGAATTTTCGCGATAAACTCAGTAAGGCTTCCATGTCCTATGCCTTCGAGTATAAGGATGCCTTCGCCGATCCCCAAGCGAGCTACCGTATCTTTGCAGCCATTTTACATAGGCTCCCCAACTTGTAAAAGAGTTGTAAAACCTCCGCTCGAATCCCCGCTCCCGGGCTCTCCAGTCGGTTACAATCGCCGTAGCCTTACTTATGCAAACTGTTTTGGTAATTGACGACGACGCCAGCCTGCGAGACACCATCGGTCTCCTGCTCGAAAAGGAAGGTTTCCGCCCCGTCCTGGCTGAAGACGGCAAACAAGGCTTCCGCCAGGCGCTGACGCTGAAGCCCGCCTTGATTCTGGTCGATCTGCGCATGCCCGGCATGAGCGGCGTCGAGGTGTGCAAGCAGCTTCGCGTCTCCGGAATGAAAACGCCCATCATCGTGCTCAGCGCCGTCGGCGACGAAATCGATAAAGTGCTGCTGCTCGAAATCGGCGCCGACGATTACGTCGTCAAGCCCTTCGGCACGCGCGAATTGCTGGCCCGCATCCGCGCGCTGCTGCGCCGCACCTCGCCCGGCGACACCAAGGTCCTCACCTTCGCCAACGTGGAGGTCGACGTCACCCGCCGCATCGTCTCCAAGCACGGCGAGGATCTGAAACTCACCCGCGCCGAATACAATCTGCTCACCTATTTTCTCCAGAACCCCGACCGCGCCCTCAGCCGCGACATGATTCTCAACTCCGTCTGGGGCTACGAATCTTTCCCCAACACCCGCACCGTCGACGCCCACGTAGTCCGACTGCGCCAGAAACTGGAACCCGACGCCGGCAGCCCCCGCCACTTCCTCACGGTCCACGGCGTAGGCTACCGCTTCCTCCCATGAAACAGCGGATTGCATCGTGGGGCGGACCCCCCGGTCCGC
>JBEKOZ010000006.1:0-21826 GCA_049521275.1 Bryobacteraceae bacterium
GGAGATTTGCGCCTGCGCGAGTTTGAGCAGGGCAGTGGCGTCGTTGGGGGCGTTCAGAACCATATCCGCCTGGACGAGGACGCCCTTGGTGTCGGGGAGGGAATAAAATTTTCTGCCTTGCTTGGTGGTGACCTCAAGCGTCTGCGCGGACGCGAGACTCGCGAGCGCCAGGAGACAAAGAAAACGGGCGGTCTTCATGATCTTCGGATTATACAGGAGTCGTGCAGGGTATAATCGCAGGACGGCGGGGGCGGAGTGGGAAGTGCGGACACGGAGTGTGCTGTATTGTTTCGGGGCGGGGCACTAAAGATTGCCGACTCGCGCTGTTCTTTTGCGTTCTAATGAGAGAGGCGCAATGAGTACTCGAGCGGCGTGCCTGATTGCTATTGGCTTCCGGCTTTTCGCGCAGGATCCTCAGGAACCGAGGGCGGTGTTCGGGATCACGGTGGTGATACCCTCCGCGCTCCAGGGTCGCATCTATTACATTAAGCGCAATTCGCAAAAGCTTCCGAGTTTCAAGAGAAAGAAGCCGGTTGGGACCATTTATACGACGGCTTTGAACGTTCCTCTTCAGGATTTCAAGCAAGGATTTCCGGGAGTGAGCGATCGGGTGGAATGGTTCGCGATCGATTATACAGGCCGGTTTTGGGCTGAAAAAGAAGGCGACTACACCTTCTCGCTGATGTCCGACGATGGCTCGAGGCTTTATATCGATGGGCAACTCGAGATTGATAACGATGGAGTGCATGCGCCGCGGGAGCGCAAGGAGATTGTTCCACTGAGGCACGGCGTCCACGATATTCGCGTGTCGTATTTCCAGGGCCCGCGGTTTCTTCTCGCACTGGTGCTGAAGATCGCGCCGCCGGGAGGACAACTTCGCATTTTCAGCACGGACGAACTCAAACCGCCGCCGAGCCCGTAGTGTCTGTAGTGTAGGATGGCCTCATGTCGATTGATCGCCGTTCCTTCGTGGTCGCCGCGGCAACTGCCGCTCTGACTGGTGCGCAGTCCAAACCGGAACAGCCCAGGCCGGAACAGTCCAAGCCGGAACAGCGCCTGGATCCGCTCGGAGTGCGGGACGACTTTCCGATCGTTGCCGAACACATCTTTCTTAATTCAGCCTATATCGCGCCCGCGCCCCGCGCCGTGGTCGCAGCAAGCCACGCGTATATCCAGGGAAAAAGCGCGCGGCCCATGCAGCTGAATGCTCTGATGGCCGCCTGCGACGCCGTTCGGGCACAGTTCGCTCGCATGGTGAACGCCACGCCCGATGAAATCGGGCTGCTCTATTCGACCGGAGAAGGGGAAAATGTCATCGCCAACGGCATCGGCCTGAGGGCGGGAGACAACGTGGTGATTGACGACTTGCACTACAACACGGAGTTCGTTCTCTACCGGGCCCTGGAGGCTTCGCGCGGCATCGAGCTGCGCATTGTGAAAAACCGGAACGGCGCGGTGACCGCCGACGATTTCGAACCGCACATCGACAAGCGTACTCGCATCGTGTCGGTTGCCTGGGTGTCGCACTTAAACGGATTCCGGCACGATATGCGGCCCATCGCCGACCTGGCACACGCGCACGGCGCATTGTTCTATGCAGACGCAGTGCAAGCGGTCGGCATGATTGACGTCGATGTCCGGGCCGCAGGCGTAGACGCGCTGTGCTGCGGGTGTTACAAATGGCTGGTGGCGGAGTTTGGCGTCGCGCCGTTTTTCGTGAGCCGGGATATCATCGACCGTATTCAATCCGACCGCGTGGGAGAATTTTCGGTCGCGCGCGAGGAGCCAGACCATCACTATCAGCTTCTGAAAACCGCAAGGAAGTTCGAGTCCACAAGCCCGGCTTTCGGCGCAGTCTCGCAATTACAGGCAAGCCTCTCCTATCTCGAAACGGTCGGGATCGCGCGTATCGAGAAGCACTCGGTAGGGCTGGCGCAACAGCTTTATGAAGGGCTGGAAAGACAGGGCCATAGAGTGTTCACTCCGCCGGGAAACCGCTCCTCTATCGTGACGTTCTATTGCGGCAAGCCAGTCGCAGACGCCCGCGCGGCGTTCAAGACCGCCAATATCGACGTAACCGTGCGGGCCGGACAGGTACGTGTCGCGCCGGCGCTGTTCAATAACGCAGAGGAAATCGAGAAGTGTCTCGCGGTGACCGGGCAGCTGGTATAGACATTCGAACCGACCGGGCCTCGCCACTAGTGGCGACGCGGCACGCCTGGGGGCGCGCGCCACAAAGACAGGTGTCACTTTTCAATCCTGGCGCGCGCTCTTTGTCGCCACGCTATAGGCGTTGCCGGGGCAGCCGTTTACCTCGGCCGAAACGACGGACATAGGAGCCGCGTCTTCAGGGATCATCACATCCGCCCGGGTTGGCTCGTGATAGACCATCTTTGCTTCCTGGCCGTCGATCCATACTCTTGGCGTCGACTTGGATGATCCGAAGAGTCCGTAGATGGAGGCGATACCTCCCAGCACCAGCGGCGGTGGTTCATGGTTACCATTGATAATTCCGCCTGGATTGATGAGCGGCGGGTTAATGCGGAAAAAAGTCTCCTCAGCGACGCGCACGTTGGCAGGAACATTCCACGACAAAAAGAGATATGCTATCGCGGCGGGAACGGCCGCCGACGCGCCCACGACCCACAGCGGGACGCGCACTAACAGGAGAAGCAATGTGATCGCGGTGATGGCGCGTCCGAGCCAGACATCCCAGGATGCGCCAAATCTCGCGGTGAAGCGCTCGACGCCCTGAGTTCCGCGGATCAGCAAAAATCCGATTGGATCGGGCGCGATTTTGCCAGTGGAGGCGTACCAGCCCGGGTCGTAGTCTTCCTTGACCAGTACAGCCTCATCCGCGCCGACCTCAGCCTCGATTTCAGCTCGTCCGCTGGTGTCCCAATGAATTCGGGCAGGGCGCTTGCCGCGCGCCCAAGCGACGTATCGATCCAGAAACGCAGTATCCGCCGTGGACGTGAGCGGACCCAATCGATCGAGTTCTTTCAAATCCACCACGACCGCCGGTTCTAGCCCAGGGAGCTCATAAATCGCGTCGCCCTCATGGTTGTCCCAAACCTTCGCCAAGCGCGTGAATCGTTCAGGCTGTACGAACCAGTGAAAGTATTCTTTGGATTCGGGCCCGTGAACCACCACGTGACCGATATTGAGCGCCCGCATCCACAACTCCGCGATTCTGCCGCTCGCATCGCCGCAGCCGACCGTTATTTCACGGTGGGCGGCCATGACCAGATAATTAGAGGTGCCCTGGCGACCACCCCCGGCGATTTGGGGAATGTCCGTCCACAAACCCAGGGTGGACTCCAGCTCACCCGCCACCAGCGCCCTGCCGTTGCCGGCGTGCCGGCGCAGCCAATCGGCGGCGGGAAAAACCGCGGCTGTGTCCGGGTCCATACTATGCGGCCCGATACTCCACGCGTTGCGCAGAAATGGCGCGCTGATGCACAAACCAATCGCGCCCGCCAGCGCCGCCGCGATCACCCGCCGCTTGAGTCCGAAAAGGGCGCCAGCGGCAAAGATCAGAGCCCCCAGTCCGAGCGCGATTGCCGCGCTGAACTCCAGCATGTAGCGATTCGGCAACGGCAGAAGGCGGTAGCCCAGCCAACTCGAACTGAGGACGACGGTCCCGGTGGCCGCCAGCAGAGCGAGGACCAACGCCACGGCTCCGTTGATGCGGGGCCAGAGCACCAGGCCGAACAAAATTGCGCCTGCCATCGCGATCACTCCGAGCGTCCGCGGACTCCACGGCGCCGACGGAGACTCACTTCGCAGCTCGATTCGGTTGAGCAAATGAGTGGTATAGAAAAAACCAGGATTCATCCAGAAGGCCGATATTCCGTAGGCGACACCGGCAGCGGCGGTGACTTGCTTCAGCGATCCCCAAACGCCCAAATCGCGCGCGCGCGCGACCGCCAGCGCCAAAAGTGCAAGGCCCAGTCCGACGACTCCGGCCCAGTTGAGAAGCAAGACTGCCGCCATGCACAGAGAGGCCGTCTTCCAGTGATTCCTCCACGCTGCGGCGAGCGTCAGCAGCGTGAAGGAGACAGCCCAAGTGTGTGCTGTTTCGCAATACACTACTTGCGTGATAAAACCCCAGGGCGCCAGATGATATCTCTGGGCGATACCCCTCCACATCCCAAAAACATACGCCGGCGAGGGAAGCAGGCTGTAGGCGATCGCCGCGAACGCCGCCAGCCACCGGATTCCAAACAATTGACGCGTGAGGATAAACAGGGCGACGGGCACCAATGCATATCCGATCCCCGCTACAAGATGGTAGGCGCGGCCCAGCGAGTGCACAGGCATCGCTACCATCAACCACATCAACATCGGAGGGTACTGATAATGTAGTGGAGCGCCGCCGAATGCGAGCGGATTCCAGGCCGACGTCGCGTCGCGGAATATTCGGGCGTATCCGATGTGAATGTAATCGTTGTTCCAGGGCTCGGACGAAAAATCCAGCCGTAGGAACGGTCCGACGATCAGCAGATTCAAAAGGAACAGCAGAAGCGCCGTGCCGGCATCGACCCACGACCAGGGTTGGCGTCGATCAAGAAGGCGCCGGCGTTGAGTGTCGTTTGCGCCCGGCTCCGAATCGTGGTCTTGTTTCACAAAAGGGTCCTCTTCGTCCTCGCGTTGCGTCTATTCTTGCCACGACCAGCTTAGCCTGTCGGTCCGACGTACTTCAAACTGAGTCGCGCGGGTCCGACATACATTACTCTTGATCTTGGTGCTCAGGGAGGCTGAAATGAAGGGTATGACGTGTCTGACTCGAGTGGCTGCGATCGCGATGCTGGCCGGCGGACCGGGATACGGCCAATCCGGCGACAAAGGATTGCAGCGGTTTCGCGAGCTCTACAAGGAACTGGTCGAGACGAATACAACCCTTTCAGCCGGCGACTGCACGCTGGCTGCCAAGCGTATGGCGGCGCGACTGACGGCCGCCGGATATCCGGACCAGGACCTGCGCATTTTCGTCCCCGAGGGACATCCCAAGGAGGGCGGCCTGCTGGCCGTGCTTCACGGCTCCGATCCCAAAGCCAAGGCGATCCTCATGCTGGCCCATGTCGATGTGGTGGAGGCCAAGCGGGAGGACTGGACGCGGGATCCTTTCACCCTGATCGAGGAAAACGGGTACTTCTACGCTCGCGGAACGAACGACATGAAGGCCCAGGCCGCCATCTGGGTCGACAATATGATCCGTTTTCGGGAAGAAGGATTTCGACCGAAGCGTTCCATTAAATTAGCGCTGACCTGCGGGGAAGAAACCAACAGCGCGCTGAACGGCGCCGGCTGGCTGACCACGCACGAGCGCGATGCGATCGATGCCGAGTTCGCGCTGACGGAGGGCACCGACGGTGAGCTTGACGCACAGGGGCGGCGAGTGGCGCTGGTCATTCTCGCCGCCGAGAAGACCTCCCAGAACTTCGTGCTGGAGACGACGAATGCAGGAGGCCATAGCTCACGGCCGGTGGCGGATAACGCCATCTATCACGTGGCGCGCGCGGTCGACCGGGTGAGCCGCTATGAGTTTCCGGTACAACTGGACGACGCGAACCGAGCCTATTTCACGGGCATGTCGAAGATCGTCGGGGGTGAGGCCGGTGTCGCCATGGCCGCCGTGGTCAGGAATCCGGAAGACGCCGCGTCGGTCGCGGTGCTGGACAAGGATCGCAGCTGGCACGCCATGTTGCGCACGACATGCGTGGCGACCATGTTTTCCGCCGGCCACGCGACCAACGCCTTGCCGCAGCGGGCGACCGCGAACATCAACTGCCGCATTTTTCCGGGCGTGTCGCGCGAGGTTGTCCGGGCTCAACTGGCGAAGGTCGTCGATGATCCCGCAGTCTCCGTCACTATTCCGGAGGTTCGCGGACCGGTCGCGGAGCCGGCTCCCCTGACGCCGCGAATCCTGAAGCCGATCGAGAAACTGGCGGATGAGATGTGGCCCGGGGTCCCGGTTATCCCCGCCCTTGAGCCGGGCGCATCGGACGCCCAGTTCCTGAATCCCGCTGGCATCCCGACTTATGGGGTCACAGGCTTTTTCCAAGACCCGGATGAGGGAAATATCCACGGCCTCAACGAACGCATCCGAGTGAAGTCCGTTTATGAGGGGCGGGCGTTCCTTTATCGTCTGGTGAAGATTTACGCGGACCAGTGAGGCCGGGAAGTCAGTCGGAGAAAGCCTTCGTATCTGCTTCGTGCAGGCGTCGACACTCGGCCGATGCCGATTGTTCCTCCGGATCCTCGATCAGTTTCACTCTATTCACCAGCAACACCGGGGTCGAATGGCTGCGGATTGACGATTTCTGTTGTCGGGTCGAAGACAGGTTACGCCAGAAGCGGGCGAGACGTTGCGCTGGATCGAATCCGACCAGCCGAAGAGCGAGTTGAAAATGGGGTGGAAGTGCGGGCGAGCGAGACGTCCACCATCTACCATTTTCGGACGCCTTTCGGACCAGTTGCCCGGCGTATCCTGCGTCGGCGCTCCAGGCGCTCCTCGCCGCCTCCATTCGCGCGACGTAGAGCGCCTTCCGATGATCCGCCGTCAAACGATTCGATTCCTTCAGAAAGCGCTCGCACCGGTCTGTAAGCTCCATCCTCGTTCGAATCGTTTTCAGGGGGTCTCTCCTCGAGACCGTTCCCGTTTCATGGTAACGATACACCGCAGCGGGCTCACTCCATAGACCAAAGCGTTTTCCGCCTTCTATGAGCCGCAACACAAGTTCGTGTTCCTGGCAAACCAACTGGTCTTCGTTCCATCCTTTAACCTCAAGGATCGCGGACCGTCGCAGAAGAACACCGTGGGTGCAGAACGGAGTCCAGCATATGTAGTGCGCTGCGACATCTCCGCCAACTGCCGGAGGCGACGGGTACTCTGTGCGGGACGATTCCTCCCTCATCAGAAAAGGCGAGTAGACCACGTCGAGTTGATTGTCATGCTCCGCAAGAAACCGCATCTGGTCCGCCACTTTGTTTGGCAGCAGATAATCGTCAGCGTCCAAGTACTGCAACCACTCTCCCTGGGCCAGGTCGAGAAGAACGTTGCGCGCAGCGTTGCCGCCCGCGTGCGCTCGCTCGACGAAGAGAATCCGATCACCAAAGCTTCGAATAATCTCGGCGGTGCCATCGGTGGATCCATCGTCGACGACAATGACTTCTTTAGCCGAATATGTCTGTGTGAGCGCGCTCTCAATCGACTGTCCGATCCATCTTTCGGCGTTGTATGCCGGGATCAGGATCGACACCAGCGGCTCTCCGGTCGTGGCAGTTTTGGGTTTCGCCGGTTCGTCCGGTTGCCGCTTCCCGGTCCAGATCCTGTCTTTCACTTGACGAGATACCTGTTCCCGTAGCAGTCGAGCGAGGGAACGGTGACCGGGTGATTCGACCCCAAGACGCTGAACCGATAGGCTCCGGTGAGCCCGCGGCATCGCGCCGATGCAAAACACCAGATCGACGATTTGTTGAGAAAACACGTCGACGTAATATTCCTCCGGGATCCCGTCAGAGACGAATGGGAATGCAAATGCGCGAATGGCAGGGTGGAACCGGTCGATCAAATCCGCCATGCAACCCTGTGTTTGTCGGACTTGCTCCCTCAACGGTACGTCCGCATAGAGGGGATGGTCGATGCTGTGTCCTCCAATGGAGAAGCCCTGAGCAAGTAGATCTCCGACTTGTGCGCCCGTCAGGTAGGGTCTTTCCACGCGAAGATATTCGTCAAAGTCGACTTCGAGAATTGCGGCTGCGTCGTCCAAAAAGGCACGGTCTTGGTAGCGGATACTGCTGAGAAATCTTCGAAAGTCTCCAAGTCCTGGCGCAGGCAACCCACGCTCCCTTACCAAATGGGCGAGAGGAGTGAGGCAACGCGGACCGAGCTCCTCGCAACGGTCGATCAGAAGGCTCGTTTTATGACGGAAGCCAAGGTTGCGGTTGTCGAGGAAACTCGTCGTCAAGAAAAATGTTGCGGGAATCCCTTTGGCGCGGCAGATGGGCGCAACGATCTCGCTCATTTCGCGAAACCCATCGTCGAAAGAAAGGAAGAAGGCGTGCCTTGGCAGCGGTCGGCGGTCGGTGATCAGCTCATAAAGTTCCGCCAGCGACAGCGGAGTGAAGTACTTTAGCAGGTAATCCAGATCTGCTTCAAATTCTTTGGTCCCTCGCCATTCATACAAGTGCCGGACGTGCCGGGGGGAGCCGTTGCTGACAAGGTGATAACAGGGAGCAAACAGCTTACCACCAGCCATCCGCATCAAGATGGCAGGCGGCAGCAGCCGGAACGAGAAATCCCAACTTTTCCGAATGAGCGCGTTCATGGCTTCTGTATGGCTGTAGGCGATTCGGTGGCGCGCCAGCAATGCGTTTCAGGACGCTTCGCCCACAACTGGCTAATTGATGGTCTAGTTCGCAGCGCAGGCTGGATCGAATGGCAGAACATGCAGATCGCCCCTCTTCAATCTGAATTCCCGAATAACTCGGTTTTTGAGTATACCCCATATGGCGACGACAGGCGCAAGTCAGAACTTTGCTGAAGCTGGAAGAGTAAACTCTTTATACAAGCGCCGTGTTCCGCGAGCGGCTCGGCGGTTCGCATGCTTACCCAGGGCGGTTCGGCGGGTCGAAAAGCAGTGTCGGGAAAAGGCGGCCAAAGACCCTTCCTGCGGTCTCGTCCGGACAGACATGAACCTCTTTGCTCTCGCACTAGTAGGCGGCGCTGGCGCGAACTTGGGCGAGCGGCTTCGCGAGGTCCGCAAGCAGTTCGGGACCTACGATGGAGATAGGCGTCGAGCCGTAGCACAAGAGCCGGTCATGGAAATCGCGCAGCGAGCCGCTTGCGCCCGCTTTGGCGCGGTATTCCGCCAGCAGCGCTTCGATCTCCGCGCGCCCGGCCGTGTAAGCAATCATCTGACCGGGCCCCAGAGCGATGCCCGCGATGGCCGCTTTCGCCTGCTCCGGCGAGAAGCCGGTTTCGTGGGCGAAGAACTGAACCGCTTGCTCGATACTCCAGGCGCCGCTGGCCAGCTGCGGATCGACGATCGCCCGCGCGCCGCGGACGCGTTCCCACTGCGCGGTGAAGTAACGCGCATCCAGGTCGTCGCCGAAGAGACCGAGTTGCACGAAGAGCTCTTCGCCGTAGAACGCCCAGCCTTCCGAGAATTCACTGCTGCCTTGGATTTTGCGCACGAAGTCCGGGTGGCGGCGGGCGATGGAGAGCTGCAAAAAGTGGCCCGGCATCGCTTCATGGGCCGCCGTCGAGAGGATGCGATCGCGGTCGAAGTCCTGATTGGCGTCCAGATTCTTGGCGGCCTCGGCAAGCGAGACGGGAGGGGTGATGAAATAGAAGCCGGTGGTGCCTTTGCTGAACAGCAGCGGCGGATTCATCGAAGCTCCCGGCGAGACCGGCTGTAGAAATTTGGGCGTCTCGATGACGGCCATCTCGCCGAGCCACGCAGGAAGATCGACGACGTGGTGGTCGGAGACGAACTGCCGCAGGTGCGCAATCCGGTCCCGGTAATAGCCAATGAGCGGGGCGCCCCCGGGAGCGAGGCCACCGCCGGTCTCCGCCCCGATCGGCGTGCCACGCTCACGGGCGAGTTCTTCGAGCCAGATCTGCACGGCCCATCCGTGCGCGAGCTCGTCGCGCGCCATGCGCTCAATGTCGTCGGCGTTGAACGGCAGAAGTTCCTCGTCGCGGAGCATGGCGTCATACGCGGCGCGCCCGATCACGTAGTTTTCGGGCCAGGAAGCCGCATGTTCGTCGATGTACTTCTTGGTCTGTTCCATCGCGGCGAGCGCAGCGTCGCGCGCCTTCGTGAACGCGGCGAAGCGACTGGCAGGCAATTGCGCCTTGGCGGCGTCGGTTAACGGGCCGCCCAGGAAACTCGGCGCGCCTGCCAGCTGCTCAGCGCCGGTGACGCCGAAGAGGTGGCCGGGGTGGGTGACAAGGGCGTTTCCGGCCGCAATGTACGCGGATGCACCGGCGAGCCGATCAATTATTTTCTGCCAGGCGGCGTCGGCGTCGGCCTTGGTGGCGCCCTCGGTGCCGGCGATCGGCAGGTGGAGGAACTGCGTGAAGATCGCGTTTACGATGGCCAATGAGGGGGCGGAGGGATCCTTCTCATAGGTCTTGTAGACCAGGTACTGCCGCTCATAGCCGACCAGCTGGGCGCGGAGCAGTTTCGCGTCGTCCACGTCAACGAGCGACGCGCCATTAAGGGGTATGGAGGCGAGCTCAGTCTCCCAGGCCCGGATCATCGCCAGATCGCGGGCATTTTCGGCCTCGGAGGGGGTGTCGAGCTTACCGTCTTCGTCGCTAAGGCCGAGTGATGTCGCCACGAGCGGATGCGATTTTGCCCAACCGAAGGTAATCGATTGCGCCAGGGATTGCAGCCTCTCAGTGGTCGTCGGTGCGGGCGCCGCGGGAAGTCCGCAACACGCGAGCACAATCAGGGTCGCGGAGGCGTTAAATCGCATTTCAACAGACTATCAAATTCGATTCGGGGGTCTTCGAGAGCGCAGCATCGAGCGTTGCCGTACAATGATCTCTGACCCCCCATGACCAAGTTATCGCTACCCACTCTCGCAGCCCTCCTGGCGTTCGGACTATTCGCGCAGCTGAAGCCGGATCAGGATGCCAAGGCTGCCGACGCCAAACCGGCGGACGCCAAAGCCGACGCCGACAAGGCTATTCCGGCCGAGAAATCGTCCATCACCGAACACACCATCCAGCTGGCCAGCCAGACCCTCGCCTACACGGCGACGGCGGGAACGATTCTGCTCAAGAACGACAAGGGCGAACCTAACGCCAGTGTGTTTTACGTGGCTTATACCAAATCGGGTCCCGGCGACGCGGGCACGCGGCCGTTGGCGTTTATCTATAACGGCGGTCCCGGCGGGTCTTCCGCCCCGCAGCATATGGGCGCGTTCGGACCGAAGCGGGTGATCACGCTCGACGCTGGTTCGACGCCGCCCGCTCCGTACAAGATGGTCGACAATACCACCGGCTGCCTGCTGAACGTCGCCGATGAGGTGTTCATCGATCCTGTCGGCACTGGCTTCAGCAAGGCGGTCGGGAAGGGCGAAGACAAGCAGTTCTGGGGAATCGACGAGGACGTCAAATCGCTGGCGCAGTTCATCAATACGTATGTCAGCCGCAACAATCGCTGGAACTCGCCCAAGTTCCTGATCGGCGAAAGCTATGGCACTTTCCGCAATGCCGCGCTGGTGAATAACCTGCAATCGCAAGGCATGGACTTCAACGGCGTCGTGATGATCTCGACAGTGCTGGACCTGCGTACGCTCGCGTTCGGGCCGGGCGATGATTTGCCGTACATCGTCTATCTGCCCAGTTACGCGGCGGCAGCCTGGTATCACAAGGCGCTCAAGGACAGGCCAGCCGATCTGAGCGCTTTTCTGAAGGAGGTCCGCCAGTTCGCGGCGAATGAATATGCCGCGGCGCTGATGAAAGGTTCCAAGCTCGATGCCGCGGAAAGGGCGCGCGTCCTCCAGAAGCTGGTGCGGTTCACCGGGCTCAGCGAGGACTACCTGTCAAAAGCCGATCTGCGGGTGAACGCATTTCAGTTCATGGCGGAGTTGCAGCGGTCGACCGGCCTGGTCACCGGCCGTCTGGACGCACGCTTCACGGGGTACGCTTTCGACCGCTTGAGCGAGCAGATGGAATACGACCCGATGTCGACCTCTGTTTTCGGCGCGTTCGTTTCGTCCTTCAACCGCTATGTCCGCGATGACCTGAAGTATGGCCAGGACCAGGATTATAAACTGCTGAACTCCGCGGCAGGCGGCGCGTGGAACTGGAAGCGCGCGAGCGGCGGGACCTTCTTCCCCGTCTCTCCCAACGTGGAGGAGGACCTGACTCACGCCATGATCAGCAATCCGCATTTGAAGGTTCAGGTGGAGAACGGCCTCTATGACTTCGCCACGCCGTTCTTCGGCGCCGAATACACTATGGACCATCTCGACCTACCCGAGAAGCTCCGCGCCAACATTCAGATGGAGTATTACAACGCCGGTCACATGATGTATCTGCGCGAAGCGGATCTTCAGGAGCTGCACGGCAACATCTCTAACTTCATCAGAAGTGCTTCGGGAATGTGAGAAGTTATCCTGCCGCTACTATGACCAGCCTTAAATTTCAGCGGCGCGCCTTCCTGGCTCTGGGCGCGTCAACCTTCCTCGCCCGGCAGTCCCTGTTTGCGGCGCCCGATGCCGACGAACTGGATACCTTCATCGCGCGGTACATGAAAGCGATGAACGCGCCGGGTATGACCCTGGCGCTCGCCCGGCGGGAGGGGAAGTCTCGCATCGGCACGTTCGGTTTTTCAGACCGCGAATCGCGGGAAGCTGTGACGCCCGATCATCTGTTCCAAGTGGGATCCATCACCAAGTCTTTTGTAGCCCTAACCTGCCTCCAGTTGCACGACGAAGGAAAACTGGACCTGGAGCGCCCGATTTTGGAGTACCTTCCCTGGCTGCCGATTGTAGCCAAGCAGGGCACGATTACGCCGCACCATTTGCTCACCCATACGTCGGGCTTGCCTAACGCGCTTGGTCTGCTGATGAGCGATCCCGGCGCTCGCTACATCCAGGCGTATCGCCCGGGCGAGCATTTTCACTATTGCAATCTGGGCTACTGCATCCTGGGGCACTTGATCGCCAGTATCGACCGGCGGCCGTGGGCAGAATCGGTCCGCAGGCGCATCTTTGAACCGATCGGCATGAAGGCGTCCTCGGCTGTCATCGGAGGCGAGACACAACTCCGCATGGCTCGCAGCTACGTGCCCAAGTTCGACGATCGCTTGAATCCAAGGCTAGGCGAGATTGCGCCGACCGGCTACCTGGTCTTCGATAACGCCGCTGGAAGCGTTACTTCGACTCCTGGCGACATGGCGCTGTATATGCAAATGCTGATGAAAGGCGCCGCCGGTGTTGTTTCCAAGGAAAGCTTTTCGAAGTTCACCAAGCCATACATCGATGCGGCGGAGCTCGGGCCCACGTCGAAATACGGCTACGGCATTGGCGTCGATCAACTGGACGGCCACACCATCCTGCGACACACCGGAGGAATGGCCTCATTTATGTCTTCGCTGACGGTGGATTTAGACGGCGGCGTTGCTGCATTTGCGTCCATCAACGCCATGCTGGGTTATCGGCCGGTTCCTGTTACGCAATTCGCCGTCCAGTTGATGAACGCCGAGAAACAGAGCAAGCCCCGGCCCGCGGCGCCCGATTTGAATAACCCTCGGGAAGTGAAAAACGCTGCTGATTTCGCCGGAGTCTTCGAGACTCCCTCGGGACGCAAGCTGCAGGTGCTGGCCGACGGCTCCGCGCTGAACATCGTTGTGGGAGACCGAAAGATCCCCCTCGAACAGCTGGGTGAGAATGCTTTCCTGGCCGATGAATATTCCTGGCGGCGCTTCCCGCTGGTGTTCGGCCGCAACGACGGGAAAAAAGTAGTGGAGTTGTCGCACGGATCCGACTGGTATGTGAACGAGAACTATACCGGGCCAAAAGCGTTTCCAGCGCTTCCCGAATACGAAGCGTTCACCGGCCATTACCGGTCCGACAGCCCCTGGTTCCGCTCCACCCGCATCGTGCTCAGAAAGGGAAAGCTGTGGGTCGACGGAACCAGTCCGCTGGAGCCCATCGGCCGAGCCCTGTTCCGGGTTGGTGATTCCATCAGTCCCGATGTAGCGGAGTTTCTTGAGATCGCCGAGGGCAAGACGATGCTGCTGAAAGTCAACGGCAGCGACCTCTGGCGCGTGGAAACACCGTAGGGCCCTGGTGCGCGCTTTACTGCGCTACACTCGATCCTACGATGAATGGGATCACCCGACGACACTGGCTTCTGGCGTCCGCCTGCTGGGCGGGCGTACTGCGCGCGCAGAAATCCGGCACTTCCTACCGTTATTTCGACGCGGCCACTGCCTCCGAAGTGGAGGCGCTCGCGGAGACGATTCTGCCCGCTGACAATACTCCAGGCGCGAAGGAGGCAGGCGTTGTCTGGTTCATCGACGGCGCGCTCGCCGGTTTCGACAAGAGTCTGCGTCCGGCGTACCAGAGCGGCCTCGCCGATATACAGGCGCGGCGAAAACGCCTGTTCCCGAACTCTTTATCCGTCGCGGGGCTTACGCCGGCCGAATGCCACACGCTGGTTGCGGATTTTGAAAAGACCGAATTCTTTTCCGTGCTGAGGCAGCACACCATCCTGGGCTTCTTCGGAAATCCAAAGTACGGCGGCAACCGCAACGGAGCCGCGGCAAAGCTTCTGGGGATTCAGGAAGCGGCGATGTACATGCCGCCGTTTGGCTACTACGACCGCGAGGTGGCGAAGTGAGTGTCCAATACCTCCCCTCCGAGGAAGTCGATTTCGTGGTGATCGGCGCCGGAGCGGCAGGCGGCGTGATGGCCAAGGAACTGTCGACCGCCGGCTTCCGCGTCGTGGTTCTGGAGCAGGGCCCCCACTTAAAGGCCAAGGACTTCACCCACGATGAAGTCGACGTCGTCTTCCGTGGAGCGCTGGTGAACGGTGAAAGCCGTCAGCCGCAGACGTTCCGCAAGACACCCGGCGAAGTCGCCAAACCGCACATGGCGGTCGGCTATGCGCGACTGGTCGGGGGCGGGTCGGTTCACTTCACGGCGAATTACTGGCGCTTTCATCCGGAGGATTTCCGCGAACGCTCCGTGCTCGGCGCGATTTCGGGCGCGAGCCTCGCCGACTGGCCGATCACTTACGACGAACTCGAACCGTTCTATACGAAAGCCGAGTGGGAGCTTGGCGTCTCGGGTCTGGCGGGCTCCAACCCGTTCGACGGACCGAGGTCCAAGCCGTATCCATTGCCGCCCATGCCGGTGAAGTCCTCCGGAGTGCTCTTTGAGCGAGGTGCGAGGAAACTCGGTCTGCATCCGTTCCCCGCGCCGGTGGCTGTCCTGTCGCAGCCTTACCGGGGACGCGCGGCCTGCACTCATTGCGGCTACTGCGAGGCCTTCGGCTGCGAAATGAATGCCAAGTCGAGCACCCTCGCCGCGCTCATTCCTCTTGCCGAGAAGACGGGAAAATGCGAGATCCGCGCGGAGGCCTACGTGCGGAAGATCGAAACGGATAAGAAGGGGCGGGCCAATGCGGTGGTGTACTTCGACGGCGCAGGTAAGGAAGTCCGGCAGCGCACCAAGGCCGTGGCATTGTGCGCGAACGGAGCGGAATCGCCGCGGCTGCTGTTGCTTTCCGGCATTGCGAATTCGAGCGGCATGGTTGGCCGGAACCTCATGTTCGATGTTGGCGGCTACGCGCTGGGCCTTTTTGAGCACGAGCTCAACGAGCACAAGAGCATCGTCGTGACGCGGGTGGCGCACGACTTTTATCGCTCCAATCCGGAACGCGGTTTCTACGGCGGCGGCGGGCTTGATTCCCGCATGGACTTCACGCAGGCTTCCTTCGCCTCCTCCGCCTTACCGGCGGACGGTCCGCAGTGGGGCGCGGACTGGAAACGCGCGGTCGGAGAATCCTTCACGCACACATCCGGAATTCTGGCGCATTGCTCGTGTCTGAGCCGCGAGCAAAACAGTATCTCGCTCGATCCGGATCTTAAGGACGCGTGGGGACTACCGGCCATGCGCGTCACCTTCGAGAACCATCCGGACGATACCAAGAGCAGGCGCTTCCTGATGGACCGGCAGATGGAGATTCTCGAGGCGGCGGGAGCAAAAAAGAAATGGCATGAGCCGCTCGACGACATCACGGATTCGGTGCATCTGATGGGCACATGCCGCATGGGCGACGATCCCCGAACAAGCGTTGTGGACCGCTGGAACCGTTCGCACGACATCCGCAATCTCTTCATTGTGGACGGATCGAGCCTGGTCACCTGCGGGCGCCAGCAACCGACGGAAACGATCCAGGCTTTGGCATATCGCGCGGCGGACTACATCGTGAAGGCTGCGCCGCTCGGCGAAGTCTGACGCCGGCATTCTTGAGAGGTGATTGACATATGCGAATTCTACTCTTTGCCCTGGCAGTCGCCGTCTCCATCGAAGGTCAGCCCGCGAAATCGAAGCCAACGGAAGTCGATCGCATCTTTGCCGCCTTTAACACACACACTCCCGGCTGCGCAGTTGGGGTCTCTGAGCACGGAATGGTTGCGCTGAGGGCCGGTTACGGCATGGCCGACCTGGAGCGCGGCGTGCCGGTCAACGCCGATACGGTGTTCGAGAGCGGATCGGTCGCCAAGCAGTTCACCGCGATGGCGATTCTGCTGCTCGCGCAACAGGGCAAGATCTCGCTCGACGACCCGCTGCGCAAGTACTTGCCGGAGCTCCCTGACTATGGTGCTGCGCTGACGATTCGACACGTACTTTCGCATGTAAGCGGACTCCGCGAGTGGCGGCTGATGGCGACTTTCGCCGGTACGCCCGAGGGCACCTATGTCCTCGACAATCAGGATCTGTTGCGCATCGCTTCAAGACAGCATGCGCTCAATTTCGATCCGGGCACGGCGTACAGCTATACCAACACGGGCTTCAACATCGCGACGATTTTGATTGAACGCGCGCTCGGCAATGGAAAGACGTTTCAGGAATTCACGCGGGAGGCGATATTCGAACCTTTGCAGATGACCCACACTCGATGGCGCGACGATTTTCGCGCCGTGGTGCCGAATCGAGCGTTGGCGTACGGCATCCGTGCGGGAGGCTGGATTCAGGATACGCCTGTCGAAAATATCATTGGCGCGGGCGGCATGTTGAGCACCGTGGGCGACTGGCTACTGTGGAATGAAAATTTCACTCACGCCAAAGTCGGCGGCCCGGAGATCGTCAAAATGCAGCAGACCCCGGCAAGGCTGAGCGGCGGTAAGACGATCGCCTACGCGGCAGGGCTTACGATCGGGACTTTTGATGGTTTCCGCGAAGTGTCGCACGGTGGCTCCACGGGTGGTTATCGGACCTGGATCGGACGATATCCGGAAAAGGGCGTATCCGTGGCCGTAATGTGCAATTCCGCGCAAGCCAATCCGACGCTGCTCGGGCGCGAGACCGCCCGTTTATGGACAGGAGGAGTTCCCGCGCCGAATCCCACCCCTGTCGTGGTGGAACCGGCGACGCTTGAGAAGCTGGCCGGAATGTATCGCAAGGTGCGCGATAACACCGTCGCCGAGCTCCGCGTCAGAGACGGCAAACTGATGTTCGATCGTCTGGCATTGATCCCTGCCGGCGCCACTGAGTTTTCCGCCGGCGAAAGTAAATATGTTTTCCACGATGGCCATCTCAAACAGGTTACGCCGGATGGCGATATCGCTTACGAACGCGTGGATCCGGTACATCCATCGGATGCGGACTTGGCGCCTCTCGCGGGGAAATATGAGAGTGGCGAGACCGGGAGCACGCTGACCGTCGCGGCGAAGGCCGGAGAGTTGACGCTCGCCATCGGGTGGAACAAGCCAGTCCTTCTACGGCCGACGTTTCGCGACGCGTTCATGATGGAGAACGGGGGTGCAACGTCGATCGTTTTCCGCCGCGACCAGGCCGGCAAGGTGACGGGGTTGAGCGCAGCGGACGACCGGGTCTGGGATCTCCGCTTCAGTCGAGTCGAGGGAGCTACGGTTGATTCACGCTCGTCCAGATGAGATGACTCATTTCCCGTAGTTCGGGCGATAGTGCAGGTGGCAGGTGGTGCAGGACGCGCTCAATTGTTCGTTCAAGTCAAGGATGGCCTGCATATCCTTTTTCTGAGCCGCTTTGAAAGCGGCTTTCCCGGCGTCGATCATGAGCCTCGAGTCTTTGACCCAGCGGTCCTGATCCCGGGCGCGGCTGCCCATCAACAGCAGATTTCCGGATTCGGCCAGCGTGAGGGCGGTGCCGCGAATCACGTTCCAATCGTGATCGTTCCTGGGCGGATTCCGTTCGATGTAGAACAGTGCGTCGGAGGCCGGGTAGATGATATCGACCATTAGTTCGCTCACGTTTCCGACGGGCTGAAAGGGAGAAGGCGCTTGGGCGACCATCACGCCGGCAAGCCCCAGGAGAAGCATCAGGCCGAAAATTCGCATACTTCGGATTGTAGGCGAATTCATTGGAGGCGGTGAGGTAGCATTTCTGTGATGAGCCTTGCGTCCCGATTTCGTTGGGCAGGATTGGTGGTGGCCTTTGGAATCGCGGCGTTTTTCATGCTGAAGGGGCTCGGCGGCTGGATCATCGTTAGCGACCCGTTGGAGAAGGCCGATGCGATCGTGGTGCTGGGCGGCAATCTCCCGTTCCGTTCGGCGGAGGCGGCACGCCTGTTTCACGAAGGCTGGGCGACCAGGGTCTGGATCACAGCGCCTGAGTCGGCATCGGAGTTGGAGGCGGTCAAGAACCTTGGTCTGGCGGCGACGCCTGTCGGTCAATTGAGTGTCCGTGTGCTCGAAGTGTACGGAGTTCCCGGTAGCGCCATTCGCGTGCTCAGTCCTCACGCAGAGGACACGGTTGAGGAGATCCGCCTAATAACGTCCGCGCTCACGGAGGCTGGATTGAGGCGCGTGATCATCGTGACGTCGCCAACGCATACGCGGCGGGTCCGGGCGATCTGGCGGATTCTCGCACGGCATGGTCAACGGAGTTTCGTACACCACATCGACCGCGAGACCTTTGAACCCGACCGCTGGTGGGCGACCGAGCGCGATCGAAGCAGGGTTATGCGCGAGATCAGCGGCCTGGCATTCGCATGGCTCGTCCTACCGGCAACCAGCATCATGTGGCGAGTTTCTTCCACCAAATGACCAATCCGGTGATCACCATCGCGACCAGCACCAAACTGGAGAGCGAAACGAGAACGCGCGACGGGAGTCCGAAAATGTCGCCGTTGTGAATCGAGCGGTTGAGGCGGATGAGGCGGTAGCCTGGCGAATCGGTCAGATAACTTCGCACGCTGAGCACCTTGCCGCTGTACTGCTCAATGGTGACGGCGCTGTGCACGCTTTGCGACGTCTCCTCGGGAACGCGCATCAGGACTGCGAATGAGCCCGCCGGCCGCTGAGGCAGCAGCATCATTGCGGGGCTCGCGTTGGGCAGGGCGCGGCGCGCGATTTGGAGGACTTGATCCGCCATGAGCGGCGTTGCGCCGGGAATCGGCACCGATGGGAAGGGCTGTAGGGGCGCCGGCGGCGAGGACCGTGTGATGGCGTAAAGAAACGTCTGTCCGAAATCAAACCCGATGAGCAGCCCAGTGATCGAGGCGATCCACAGAAACAGCGATGCGTATATGCCCATGACTTGATGGGCCTCGTGGAAAAAGGTGAACCAGGGAGTTTCAAGATTCGGCGGGCGGATGGACACCCGTTTGCGGCGCCACCATAGAATCAGCCCGGTAGAAACGAGCAGGAAGAGGAACAGGGTTGCCACGCCGACGACGACCTCGCCAGCCTGCGCAAGCTGCGGCGCCGATTGAGGGTCGGGTACGAGCGACAGATGAAGCTGGTGGACGTAGATGAGCAGCTGGTCGGTGTGCGAAGCGCCGACCGTGTTGCCGAGAACAGTGCCGTCATACGGATTCAGGTACACGATGGTTCCATCGGTCATCCGCAATACCTGAGCAAGATTCGATGCGCGGGGAAACTGCACGGCGAACACGAGAGCCGGACGAAACCGGTTCTGCGCGATCGAAACCAGATCGTTCTCGGGCAGAAGCCGCCGACCGGGAGTGACATACCAGCGCTCCGGATGCAGCCAGTGGTCGAGATCACCCTCAAATGCCATGATGCTGCCGGTAAGGCCGAGAATCGCCAGGAAAATTCCCGCGGTGAGTCCGAGGCAGAGATGGATCTTGAGGACCGCTTTCCGCAGAGGCTCGGGTCTCAGACGAATTTTGACAATGACCTTCGGCAGAGCCATGTGTCTATTGACGATAAACGATAAGGAGGTGGAAGTGTGCGGATTCCGCAGTGCGACACGCCGGAGATACTAAACGGATCGAGGAAGAGGCTTGGGCGTGCCGATCGGCCGAATGGATTCCCGCTCCACTTCAACGGCAACGCAGCGCTGGAGGATCGACACGGAAATTATCAACCGGTACCGGCTCTTCACCTGTAGCAGGATGCCTTCGAGCCCGGCAAGAGCGCCACGCTCGATCCGGACAAGCTGGCCCGTTTTCAAAAAAGGCCACGGACCACAGTGCGAGCCGGTCTGCAACACGCGACGAACGGCGTCGATCTCGACGTCCGGAATGGGGACGGGCTGATTGGCAAAGCTGACAATCCCAACCACGCCAGGAACCGTGAGAATTGGAAGGCGGTTATGCGGATCGAGCCGGGCAAATATGTAGCCCGGGAACAGAGGCGCATGAATTTCACGAACCCGGTCCGACCATCGGCGCTGGGTGCGGTAAAGAGGAAGGAATTCCTCGAATCCTCTGTTCTTGATCGCTACCGAGGCCACTTGCTCGCAGTTGGACTTCAACCGTACTGCATACCATGAGTGCTCGGATTGCTCCCAAGGCACCAACTGAGCGAGGTCTTGCAAGGTGATCCCATGATTACCGTTCCCCGGCAGGATGTCAACGCAACCGATCAGGCGGCCAGCATACATCGCGCGGACGCACTGCGGCCGTACGAAAATCGCGAGCGGCCGGATTGACCTTTTGATCAACCCGACCACTAGTGGATTGAACTGCCTCTCACACCGGTTCCCGAACAACGTTTCGCGTCATCCGATATTCAAGTGCTTCGATGCACAGCCCTCTGACATCCTCGGGTGCGGCAATCACAGCTATCCGCCCGTCCCGTGATCTTATGAGATCGACCCCAAGTTAACTTCCGTCGGTACGGAAGCTCAGGACCACCGTAATGCGACATTTCCCGGCCGGGGAAAAACTGTCGAAAGAGCCCGATGGCCGAGCCCCTTCTGATGGGAGGGTAACGCGAAGAAGAACCAAGGCGGCTCACGCCACGAGCGAAAGCTCACAAAGAAAAGGAGATAAAAATGAGAATTGGTAGTTTCGGGCTGAATGCCCGGCATATCGCCTGTATAATTGGAAGAGTGGTCGACCGAACGGCCCGCCGGGTGCATTTGCCAATCGCTGAATGAAAGTCCTCATTAGACGCACGCCACGGCGCCGGCGGCATTCACGATATCCGCTTAAGGCGACGTCGTTCGTGACCTCGGTAGCCGTTCATGCCTCTTTCATTGCGATCATAGTTTTCGCACCGATCGGCTCGCATGCTGGTCCGAGCCGGCCCTTGTACGAAGCTGAAATAAAACCAATCGAGAGGAAAATCGTCTGGTACAACTTCCGCGAAAACATTCCCAATCTCCCGGCCACGAAAAAAATAGGGACCGCGAAAAATCCCCAGGGCAAAGTCGTCTCGCCTCA
Organism: Bryobacteraceae bacterium; assembly: GCA_049521275.1. Classification (GTDB taxonomy): domain Bacteria; phylum Acidobacteriota; class Terriglobia; order Bryobacterales; family Bryobacteraceae; genus Palsa-187. The sequence continues at coordinate 21,374 of JBEKOZ010000006.1, forward strand.
AATCGTCATCGCGACGTCGAAGGACGCGACGAAGTCCAAGCAATTCATCTGGCAACCAACGCCCCAGAAGACGATTGAGAAGGAGATCAAGGCCCCAAATCTGGTCGCGGTGAGTCCCGCGCCGAGTCCTCCGCCGCCCGTGACCGATAGCCCCGCGGACGCGTCCGCCAAGTCTGAAACCGCAAAGCTCGATCAAGGATTAGACGCCGTCAAGCAGCCTCCCCGGCGGTTCCAGCCCCCGCCGCAACCGATAGCGCCGAAGATGGCTATTCAAACCGTGACGATAGCCGAGGCCCCGCCGATCGCATCCGTTCTGGGCGGTTCCGCGCCTATGCCGGATGCTCCGTCGAACACTCTTACCGAGCTCAAAATCCCGTCGAAGCGATTTGTGCCGCCAAAGGCGTCGCGATCGGCTGCGGGGACCGGGGCCGAGCCGGCGAAAGCGGCGACGAT